>JAKAZP010000449.1 GCA_021815905.1 Pseudomonadota bacterium
CGGACGTTCGGCTACGATTATCTCGTCATCGCGACCGGGCCGAAGCTCGCGTTCGATGAGGTGCCGGGGTTCGGTCCCGACGGCCACACGCTGTCGATCTGCACGCAGCAGCACGCCGTGAGCGCGTGGGAGAAGTATCAGGAATTCCTGCAGCGGCCGGGACCGATCGTCATCGGCGCCGCCCAGGGAGCGAGCTGCTTCGGCCCGATGTACGAGTTCGCCATGATCCTCGATACGGATCTGCGCCGGCGAAAGATCCGCGACCGGGTGCCGATGACGCTGGTGACGAGCGAGCCGTACATCGGGCACATGGGCCTCGGCGGCGTCGGCGACAGCAAGGGCCTCATGGAAACCGAGCTGCGGCAGCGGCACATCAAATGGATCACCAACGCGAAGATCGCGGCCGTCGAAGCCGGCGCGATGGCGGTCGTCGAACACGACGATGACGGCAAGCCGAGGAAGGAGCACCGGCTCGAGTTCGGCTACTCCATGGTGCTGCCGGCGTTCAAGGGCGTGGATGCGGTGGCCGCCGTTCAGGGTCTGTGCAATCCCCGCGGCTTCGTGCTGATCGACGCCCATCAGCGCTCGAAGCAATATTCCAACATCTTCTCGGCCGGAGTGTGCGTGGCGATCCCGCCCGTCGAGGCGACACCGGTGCCGACCGGCGCGCCGAAGACCGGCTACATGATCGAGTCGATGGTGAGCGCCATCTGCGCCAATATCGCCGCGGAACTCGCCGGCCGCCCCGCCACGGCCCAGGCGACCTGGAACGCGGTCTGCCTCGCGGACTTCGGGGATACGGGCGCCGCGTTCGTCGCGCTGCCGGAGATCCCTCCCCGCAATGTCACCTGGGCGCGGACCGGAAAGTGGGTGCACGTCGCCAAGGTCGCCTTCGAGAGGTACTTCCTGCGCAAGATCCGAACCGGCTCCGTGACCCCGATCTACGAGCGCTACGTGCTCAAGGCTCTCGGCATCATGTCGCTGAAGCGGACGGGATCATGACAAGCCGGCCGGGGCGCCCGGTGCTGCTCTCGCTGCTGGTGGCGGCGGCGCTGCTCGCGGCGCGGACGGTCGCCGCCGAGAGCCTCGAGCAGGCCTGGCAGATGGCGCGCGTCCACGATCAGGCGCTGGCCGCGGCGCGGGACGAGGTCGAGGGGGCCCGTGCCGGCGTGCGCGCGGCGCAGGATGCACGCTGGCCGCAGCTCGGCACCAGCGTCGGCTACACGCGACTCGATCACTCGCCGCGACTCGATGTGATCACGCCAGGGTTCACATTCCGCTCGGGACCGATCTTCCGCGACGATCACTTCGTGAACGGCGCCGTGCAGGTGAAGGTGCCCTTGTACGTCGGGGGACGCATCACGGCGGGGATTCACGCGGCCCGCGAGACGCTCGCCGGCGCGTCCGCGCAGGAGCGCTCGACGCGATCGAATCTCAAGCTGGAGGTGGCCGAAGCCTACGTCGGCGTGCTGCGGGCGCGCAGCGAGCTGGAGGTGGCCAACTCCGGCGTCGCGAGCCTCGGCGCGCACGTGCGGGACGTCAAGGCGATGTATGAGCGGCAGATGGTCGCCAAGAGCGACGTGCTGGCCGCCGAGGTGGCGCTCGCCAACGCCGAGCAGCGCCAGGTCGGGGCCGCGAACGCCGTGCAGGATGCGCTCGCCGCCTACAACCGGCCGCTCGGTGAGCCGCTCGCACGCTCCCCGACCCTGGATGCGCGCTTGCCCGTCGATGCCGCGCTCGCCGCCGAACCGGTGAGCGCGCTGGTGCAGCGGGCGCTCGGAGCACGCGACGAGCTCAAGGGGCTGGCCGCCGAGGCCGGCGCACTGGCCGCGCGCGCGCGCGCGGTGACGGCTACCCGTCTGCCGCAGATCGCGCTCACAGGGGACTACGTGCATTACGACAACCAGATCCTCGACCGGGAGAACTTCTCCATGGTCGGAGTCGGGCTCACCTGGAAGCTGTTCGACGGCGGCTCGGCGCGCAACGAAGCCGACGCGCTCTCGAGCCGCAGCCGCGCGGCCGAGCGTCGCCTCGATGACTACCGCTCGCGGATCGAGCTGCAGGTGCAGCAGTCCTGGCTCGCCGTCAGGGCGGCGCGGGCCCGGGTGGCCGCCTCGCGCAAGGCGACCGCACAGGCTGCGGAGAACCTGCGCATCTCGCGCGAGCTCTATGGCGTGGGCCTCGCCTCCAACACCCAGGTGCTCGAAGCCGTGACACTCGAGGTGCAGGCGCGGGAGAACCGCGACAACGCGGTGCTCGATCAGGAACTCGCGGAGCTCGAGCTGGCCTACGCGGTCGGCGCACTGTGAAGCGCGTGCTCTGAGGCGCGCGCGCCCGACACCCACGCTCGGCGCGTTGGACGAGCGGCGTCCCGGGGAGTCACCCTGCGGGCGTGATCAGCCACGTAGTCTTGCGGGATGGCATTACCCCTCGCGCAGCGCCGGGCGGACGCGACCGTCTCCTGGTGGAGTTGCACCAGGATCGCACGGGCGGTCGCCACGGTCGCTCTGGCGCGCGCTGGAGCGCTCGAACTCGACCGGACGGCGAGTGGCGGGCCGCTCACGCTGCGTCAGCTTCCGCGCCACGAGGCGGGGCAGACCGGCTACGGGCTGCTGGGGAGCCTGCCGCGTCGCCGTGGCCGCCGGTGGGGCGCCCTGGACGGCGCAGGACATGCTGCGGCGCTCGGATGCCGCCGGCCGCCGGCCGCCGCGCCCGCCGGGCG
>JAKAZP010000019.1 GCA_021815905.1 Pseudomonadota bacterium
GCCTTCATCGAGGAGGATCTGTCGGTGGATGAGCTCGAGGCGCGTGGCTTCGACCGCGCGACGGTCGGTCGGGTGCTCGATCTCGTCAAGCGCAACGAGTACAAGCGCCGCCAGGCGCCTCCGGGGGTGAGAGTGAGCCGCCGCGCGTTCGGGCGCGACTGGCGCTACCCGATCACCAACGGCTACCGGCGCTGAGGCGCGGACACTCTGCGGGGGAGGGTTTCCCGCGCGGGCCTACCAGAGATGCCACCAGGGACGCTGGGTGACGGCGGCGACCTCGGCGACATTGCCGTGGAAGTTCGCGGCGTAGACCCGGCGCGCCTGGGCCGCGAGCGACTTCAGGCCGAGTCTCTCGTAGGAGAGGATCAGGATCGCGAGCGCACTTTGGGTGGCCGGCGCGCCGGCGTAGTCCTCGATCACGAGCTTCGACCGCCGTGCCGCCGCGACGTACGCGCCGCGCTTCAAGTAATAGCGGGCCACGTCGATGTTGTACGAGGCGAGGCGGTCGCGCAGGTAGATCATCCGCTGGTGCGCATCGGCCGCATAGCGGCTGTGCGGGAATTGCAGGACGACGGTCCGGAATGCGGCGAACGATTTGCGCACGGTGGTCGGAGGGCGCTTCGAGAGGTCGACGCGGAAGAGCTTCTCGAGCGCGTTCGGCTTCGTCGGGAAGTCCACCAGCCCTTCCATGTAATACGCGTAGTCCACCCGCGGATGGGTGGGGTTCTCGCGGATGAAAGTATGGGCGGCGTCGATCGCGGAATCGGTCTCGCCGGCGCGATAATAGGCGTAGATGAGATCGAGCTGCGCCTGCTTCGCCTGCTCGCTGAAGGGGAAGTCCGCCGTCAGCTGCTCGTATTCCTTGATCGCGGCGTTGTAGTTGTAATCGGTGAGATCATGCTTCGCCTTCTGATAGAGCACGGCCGGCCCCAGGCGCATCACCTTGCGGTGGGTGCAGCCCGCCAGGGCGAGAGCCGAGACGAGGATCGCGGCGAGTACGGGGCGCGCAATGCCGGCGCGCGGGGCGCGAGGCCATTGCCGCCCGCGGAAGGAGACAGTCTTGCAGGGCATGGGACAGGAGTATAGCGAATCCGGCGCCTCGAGCTCGGACCCCGGTGAGGGCTCCGAGTTCCGCCGCCACACCCTGGTGCTGCCCGCGAGCGCCGCCGGAACGCGGCTCGATCAGGCGCTTGCCCGCGAGCTGCCGCAGTACTCGCGCGCGCGGCTGAAGGCCTGGATCGACTCGGGCGCGGTCGAAATCGACGGGCGGCGGCCGCGGGCGAAGGACAAAGTGCTGGGGGGCGAGCACGTGCGCGTCACGGCGCATCTCGAGAGCGACTCGCGGGTGACGCCGGAACCGCGCCCGCTCGAGCTGATCTTCGAGGACCGCGCGCTCCTCGTCATCAATAAGCCCGCCGGCCTCGTGGTCCATCCGGGAGCCGGCAATCCCGGCCAAACCCTGCAGAACGCCTTGCTCGCGCTCGATCCGAAGCTCGCCCGGGTGCCCCGCGCCGGGCTCGTCCATCGCCTCGACAAGGACACGAGCGGTCTGCTGGTGGTGGCGCGTACGCCGGAGGCGCACGCGAAGCTGGCGGCGGCGATCGCGCGGCACGAGATCGAGCGGACCTATCTTGCGATCTGCACCGGAGTCATGACCGGAGGCGGCACGGTGGAGGCTGCGATCGGACGGCACCGGACCCAGCGCACTCGCATGGCGGTACGGAGCGACGGCCGGGAGGCGATCACGCATTACCGGATCGCCAGGCGCTTTCGCGCCCACACGCTGGTCCGGGTCGAGCTCGAGACCGGGCGCACTCACCAGATCCGCGTGCACCTCGCGCACATCGGCTATCCGGTCGTGGGCGATCCCGTCTACGGCGGCCGCCGTCGCCTGCCGGCGGGCGCCTCGCCCGAGCTCGTCGCGGAGCTCAGCGCCTTCCCTCGCCAGGCCCTGCACGCGGCGCGCCTTGCGCTCGAGCATCCGGGCAGCGGCCGGGCGCTCGCGTGGGAGGCGCCGCTGCCCGAGGACATGAGCCGTCTCATCGAAGCCCTCGCCAGGGACCGCGGCGGTGAACGCGACTGATCTCCTCGTTCCGGACTGGCCCGCGCCCGAGGGCGTGCGCGCCGCGTTCACGCTGCGCACGGGGGGCGTGAGCGCGCCGCCGTTCGCATCGCTCAACCTCGGCACTCACGTGGGCGATGCCGCCCGAGCCGTCGCGGAAAATCGGGCTCGCGTGCGCCAGTTCCTGGAGCTGCCCGGGGAGCCCGTCTGGCTCGAGCAGGCGCACGGGTGCCGGGTGCTCGACCTCGATCGCCCATACGGCGGATCGGGGGGGTCGCCGGGTCCGGCCGATGCTTCCCTGACGCGCGAGCCCGGACGGGTGTGCGTGATCCAGGTGGCCGACTGCATGCCGGTGCTGCTTGCCGCGGCGGACGGCTCGGCGGTCGCCGCCGCGCACGCCGGCTGGCGGGGGCTCGCCGGCGGGGTGTTGGAATCGACCGTGCGGGCGCTCGGAGTGCCGCCGCGGGAGCTGCTGGCGTGGCTCGGGCCCGCGATATCGCAGCCGCACTTCGAGGTCGGAGACGAGGTGCGCGCCGCCTTCCTCGCGCACGATCCGGGCTCGTCCGGGGCCTTTCTCGCGAACGCCCGGGGGCGCTGGCAATGCGATTTGTGCGCGCTCGCCCGACGGCGCCTGGCGGCAATCGGGGTCGAGCGGGTCCACGGCGGACCCTGGTGCACGTTCGCCGATGCAGGCCGGTTCTTCTCGTACCGGCGCGAGGGGCGCTGCGGGCGCATGGGGGCGCTCATCTGGAGGGAGTAAGGGTTTGCCGCGGCTTGAACCGGCCGCGATCTGCCCCCATTCCCCCCGCCAGACGCACTCCTTCAAGGTTCCCACCCCATGCGGACGGACAAGCTCACGAGCCGATTTCAGCAGGCGCTGGCGGATGCCCAGTCGCTCGCCGTCGGGCGCGACCACCAGTTCCTCGAGCCCGCCCACCTCATGCTGGCGCTTCTGGACAGCCAGGGCGGAACGGTCCGGCCGCTGCTGATGAAGGCGGGGGGCGACGTGAACAAGCTGCGCTCCGAGCTCGGCGCGCTGCTCGATCGGATGCCGCAGGTCGAAGGCACCCCGGGGGAGATCCACGTCTCGAACGATCTGAACCGCATTCTCAACGTCACCGACAAGCTGGCGCAGCAGCGCGGCGATCAGTACATCTCGAGCGAGCTGTTCGTGCTCGCGGCCTTCGATGACCGCACCCTCGCGCGCGTGTTTCGCGACGCCGGGGTGGTGCGCGGCGCGGTGGAGAAAGCCATCGACGAGGTACGCGGCGGCGAGAAGGTCGCCGATCCGGGCGCCGAGGAAAGCCGGCAGGCGCTCGAGAAGTACACCGTCGATCTCACCGCCCGGGCCGGCTCCGGCAAGCTCGACCCGGTGATCGGCCGCGACGACGAGATCCGGCGCACGATCCAGGTGCTGCAGCGCAGGACCAAGAACAATCCCGTGCTGATCGGCGAGCCCGGCGTCGGCAAGACGGCGATCGTCGAGGGCCTCGCGCAGCGCATCGTCAACGGCGAGGTGCCCGAGGGCCTCAAGAACAAGCGCATCCTGGCGCTCGACATGGGCGCGCTGGTCGCGGGGGCGAAGTTCCGCGGCGAGTTCGAGGAGCGCCTGAAGGCGGTGCTCAACGACCTCGCGAAGCAGGAAGGTCAGGTCATCCTCTTCATCGACGAGCTGCACACCATGGTCGGCGCCGGTCGGGCCGAGGGCTCGATGGACGCGAGCAACATGTTGAAGCCCGCCCTGGCGCGCGGGGAGCTGCACTGCGTCGGGGCGACGACGCTCGATGAGTATCGCAAGTACATCGAGAAGGACGCCGCGCTCGAGCGGCGATTCCAGAAGGTGCTGGTGGACGAGCCCTCGGTCGAGGACACCATCGCGATCCTGCGCGGTCTGCAGGAGCGCTACGAAGTGCACCATGGCGTCGACATCACCGATCCGGCGATCGTCGCCGCCGCGACGCTCTCGCATCGCTACATCGCCGACCGGCAGCTGCCCGACAAGGCGATCGACCTGATCGACGAGGCCGCCGCGCGCATCCGCATGGAGATCGACTCCAAGCCCGAGGCGCTCGACCGCCTCGAGCGGCGCATCATCCAGTTGAAGATCGAGCAGGAAGCGCTCAAGAAGGAGCAGGACGAGGCCTCGCGCAAGCGCCTTTCGACCCTGCAGGAGACGCTCCGTGGGCTCGAGAAGGAATACTCGGACCTCGAGGAGATCTGGAAGTCGGAAAAGGCGATGCTGCAGGGCGCCGCGCAGATCCGCGAGGAGCTCGATCGCGCGCGCCTCGAGCTCGATGCGGCGCGCCGCGCCGGCGATCTCGGGCGGATGGCGGAGCTGCAGTACGGCCGGATTCCAGAGCTCGAGAAGCGTCTCGATTCCGCGGCGGCCGCCGAAGACCAGGCGCCGCAGCTCGTGCGCAACAAGGTGACCGAGGAGGAGATCGCCGAGGTCGTCTCCAAGTGGACCGGGATCCCGGTCTCGAAGATGCTCGAGGGCGAGAAGGAAAAGCTCCTGAGGATGGAAGAGGCGCTCGGCCGGCGAGTCGTCGGCCAGGACGAGGCGCTCAGGATCGTCTCGAACGCCATCCGCCGCTCGCGCGCGGGCCTCTCCGATCCGCGCCGACCGAACGGGTCGTTCCTGTTCCTCGGTCCCACCGGTGTCGGCAAGACCGAGCTGTGCAAGGCGCTCGCCGAATTCCTCTTCGACACCGAGGATGCGCTGGTGCGCATCGACATGTCGGAATTCATGGAGAAGCACTCGGTCGCGCGGCTGATCGGCGCGCCCCCGGGATATGTCGGCTACGAGGAGGGCGGCTATCTCACCGAGGCGATCCGGCGCCGGCCCTACTCCGTGGTGCTGCTCGATGAGGTCGAGAAGGCGCACCCGGACGTGTTCAACGTCCTGCTGCAGGTGCTCGATGACGGGCGGCTGACGGACGGTCAGGGACGCACGGTCGATTTTCGCAACACCGTCATCATCATGACTTCCAACTTGGGCTCGCAGGTGATCCAGGAGTACGCCGGGGAGGGGAACTATTCGCGCATGAAGAGCGCGGTGATGGAGATCGTGCAGCAGAGCTTCCGGCCGGAGTTCGTGAACCGCATCGACGACATCGTGGTGTTCCATCCGCTCGGGACGGTGCAGATCCGCTCGATCGTCGACATCCAGCTGATCTACCTGCGCAAGCGGCTGCAGGAGCGCAACATGGACCTGACGCTCGATGAGGCGGCGCGCGATCGCCTCGGCGAGGCGGGCTTCGACCCCGTCTATGGCGCGCGGCCGCTGAAGCGCGCGATCCAGCAGCAGATCGAGAACCCGCTGGCGCAGAAGATCCTGCAGGGCGAGTTCAGTCCCGGGGAGCGCATTCTCGCGAGCGTGCGGGACGGGGAAATCGTGTTTCGCAAGGCCGCGTGAGGGCCCCGCGAGGCCGCTGAGCTAGAATCGCGTCACGGGAACCCGACAGCGAAAAGAAGACCTATGCCTTTCTACGAATACGAGTGCCAGAGCTGCAAGTTCTACGCCGAGGTGATGCAGAAGATCTCGGACGCGCCGCTCAGGAAGTGTCCTTCATGCGGCAAGAACACGTTGAAGAAGCTGGTGTCCGCCCCGGTGTTTCGACTGAAGGGCAGCGGCTGGTACGAGACGGACTTCAAGTCGGACAAGGAGGCCAAGCGCAATCTCGCGGCCGAGCGGGACGAGCCGAAGCCCGCCGCCGGGGAATCGAAGTCCGAGGCGAAGACGCCGGCGGAGACGCCGGCCCCCGGGGGGAGCGCGGCTCCGGCGGCCAAGGCGCCGCCTTCCGTGAGCACCACCGAGCCGGGAGGCCGCGTGGCGGCGGCCCGCAGGAAGCCGGCGGCCGCGAAGGCGAGTCCGCGCAAGGCCGCCGCGAGACCGAAAACCAAGCCGGCGGCCAGGGCGAAGGGACGGGGCCGGCGGTGATGCCTTGAGCAGTCCGGCGCTCGAGAGGCCCGGGCAGCCCGCGCCGACGGGCCAGGCGGCGCCGAGGAAGCGCGGCTCCCCGCTGCGCCGCTATCTCGTCGCCGGAGTGCTGGTGTGGCTGCCGATCGTGGCCACGTTGTGGGTGGTCGCGTTCCTGCTGCGCATCGCCGACAGTGCGCTGCTGCTCCTGCCGCTGCCCGTAGGCTTCGAGCCGCAGGGGCTCATGAGCGTGGCGCTGCCCGCGCTCGGAGCGGTGTTCGTGTTCGCGCTGCTGCTCGTGACCGGCATTCTGGTCACGAACTTCATGGGCCGGCGGCTTCTGGTCTATGGCGAGGAAGTGCTTCACCGGATCCCGATCGTCGGCAGCATCTACGGTGGGGTGAAGAGCTTCGCCGAGAGCGTGCTTTCCCAATCGAACTCGTTTCGCAAGGTCGTGATGGTGGAGTACCCGCGCGAGGGTGTCTGGAGCATCGGGTTCCTGACCGCCGAGAACGTGCCGGAAATCTCCGAGCGATTGGGAGAGCCGCATGCGTGCGTCTATCTGTCGGCGGCGCTCAACGCGACGGGCGGCTATCTCGCGATCCTGCCGCGCCGCCGGATCGTCGAGCTCGACATGCCGGTCGATGCGGCGATGAAGATGATCATCACCTGTGGCGTGGTCGTACCCCCGGCCCCGGAGCACAAGCCCGCGCTCGTCCACCCCGTCACGTAGGCAGGCGAATTCGCGCACGCGGCGCTTCGGCACCGGCCGCAGGTCACGGGCGAGGAGGTGACCGATGAAAGCCATGCGACTCCCGGGCCCAGGCTCCGCGCTGCGTCTGGAGGAAGTGACGCTTCCCGCCCCCGCCGAGCATCAGGTCCGCATCGCCGTCGAGGCGTGCGGAGTCTGCCGCACCGATCTGCACCTCCTCGATGGCGAGCTGCCCGGGATTCCATACCCGGTCACGCCCGGACACGAGGTGGTCGGGCGGGTGGTGGCCGCCGGCGCGGCGGTCACCCGCTTCAAGGGCGGCGACCGGGTGGGGGTCCCCTGGCTCGCCCAGACCTGCGGGCGCTGCCGCTATTGCCTCTCGGGCCATGAGAACCTGTGCGATCAGGCCCGCTTCACGGGCTACACGGTCGATGGGGGCTATGCCGAGCAAGTGCTCGCCGACTCCCGGTTCTGCCTCGCCCTTCCCGAGGACGTCCCGGCCCCGCAGCTCGCGCCCCTGCTGTGCGCGGGCCTCATCGGCTACCGGGCTTACGGGGCGGCCGGCGAGGGAGTCAATCTCGGCCTTTACGGCTTCGGCGCCGCGGCGCATCTGCTCGCGCAGGTGGCCCGGGCGGACGGCCGGCGGGTGTTCGCCTTCACCCGGCCCGGCGATCGGGAGTCGCAGGCGTTCGCCCGCGAGCTCGGGGCCGTCTGGGCCGGCAGCTCCGAAGAGCGCCCCCCGGAGCTCCTCGATGCGGCCATCCTGTTCGCGCCCGTCGGAGCGCTGATCCCGGCGGCGCTCGCTGCGGTGCGCCGCGGCGGCCGGGTCGTGAGCGCCGGCATCCACATGAGCGACATTCCGCGCTTTCCCTATTCTCTGCTCTGGGGGGAGCGCTCGGTGAGCTCCGTGGCCAATCTCACCCGGGCCGACGGCGAGGCGTTCCTCGCGATCGCACGGCGGCTCGGGCTGCGCGCCGCGGTGCGGCCTTTCGCGCTCACCGAGGCCAACGAGGCGCTCGCGCGGCTGCGCACCGGGGCGCTCCAGGGCGCGGCCGTTCTGGTTGCGGGCCCCGGGGGCGGCCCGTAACATCGCGCGCCCTATGCGCACACATTACTGCGGACAGGTCGATGAGCGGCTCACCGGCGAGACGGTCGAGGTCGCCGGCTGGGTGCACCGGCGGCGCGATCACGGGGGCATCATCTTCGTCGATCTGCGGGATCGGGAAGGACTGCTGCAGGTCGTGTTCGATCCCGACGAGAAGGAAGTGTTCGCGGAAGCCGAGCGGCTGCGGAACGAGTTCGTCATCCGGGTGAAGGGCCGGGTCCGCGAGCGCCCGACGGGCACCGTCAACAGCCACCTCGCATCGGGACGGGTCGAGCTGCTCGCCGGGGAGCTCGAGGTCCTGAACCGCTCCGAGCCTCTGCCGTTTCAGCTCGATGAGCAGGTGAGCGAGGAAGTGCGCCTCAAGTACCGCTATCTCGACCTGCGGCGCGAGGTCATGAGCCAGCGCCTGAGACTGCGGCACCGCATCACGCGCGCCATGCGCGCGTTTCTCGACTCGCACGGCTTCATCGATCTCGAGACCCCGATGCTCACCAAGGCGACTCCCGAGGGCGCCCGCGACTACCTGGTTCCGAGCCGAACCCATCCGGGCAAGTTCTTCGCGCTGCCGCAGTCGCCGCAGATCTTCAAGCAGCTGCTGATGATCGCGGGTTTCGACCGTTACTATCAGATCGTGCGCTGCTTCCGCGATGAGGACCTGCGGGCGGATCGTCAGCCGGAGTTCACCCAACTCGACGTCGAGACATCCTTCCTCACGCAGGCCGGGATCATGGAGCTGATGGAGGCCCTGGTGCGGCACTTCTTTGTTGAGGTGCTCGGCGAGCGGCTGCCGGAGCCGTTCCCGCGCATGAGCTACGGGGAGGCCATGCGGCGCTACGGCTCGGACAAGCCGGATCTGCGCGTGCCGCTCGAGCTCACCGACGTCGCCGACCTCGTGCGGGGGTGCGATTTCAAGGTGTTCGCCGGACCCGCCGGCGACCCGAAGGGCAGGGTGGCGGCGCTGCGTGTTCCGGGCGGCGGCGCCATGCCGCGCTCCCAGATCGACGCCTACACCGGGTTCGTCGCGCGCTACGGCGCCAAGGGGCTCGCCTACATCAAGGTCAACGAGCGCGCCCGCGGCCGCGAGGGGCTGCAGTCGCCGATCCTCAAGTTCCTGAGCGATGCGGCCATCACCGGCATCCTCGAGCGCACCGCCGCCTCGGACAACGACCTCATCTTCTTCGGCGCCGACACCGCGAAGATCGTGAGCGATGCGCTCGGGGCGCTGCGCCTGAAGGTCGGTCAGGACCTCGAGCTCGTCGAGGGCGGCTGGCGCCCGCTCTGGGTCGTCGACTTCCCGATGTTCGAGTGGGATGCGGACGAGCGGCGCTGGGTGGCCATGCACCATCCCTTCACCTCGCCGAAGATCGACGATCCGGCGGCGCTGCGCGCGGACCCGCAGAAGGCTCTTGCCAACGCCTACGACATGGTGTTGAACGGCTCGGAAATCGGCGGCGGCTCGGTCCGCATCCACCGCCAGGAGATGCAGTCCACCGTGTTCGACCTGCTCGGCATCGGTGCCGAGGAGGCGCAGCGCAAGTTCGGCTTTCTGCTGGATGCGCTCAAGTTCGGCGCACCCCCGCATGGCGGCATCGCCTTCGGCCTCGACCGGCTCGCCATGCTCATGGCGGGCGCCGACAGCATCCGCGAAGTCATCGCGTTCCCCAAGACGCAGACCGCCGCCGACCCGCTCACCGACGCTCCGACCGAGGTCGGCGAGGCGCAACTGCGGGAGCTGCACATCCGCGTGCGCACACCGAAGGCTTGAGATGCGCCGGAGCCGGGCTGCCGCCCGGCCCCGGCGGCCGGGTCGCACGGATTCCTGATCCGGGTCAGGCCGACGCCGGAGTCCCCGAGAAGCGCCCGGTCCGCAGGAACGTTCCGGTTTCGTGCGCCACGCGCGCGGAAACCAACATGCCCATGTGGCTGACGGGCAGCACGATGTGCGCGTGAGCCCCGGGCAGACGCGTCTCGGCGACCGAGACCGTGCCGTCGCAGTCCTCCTCGAAGCCGGCGACGAACTGCCCGATGCCGAGCGGCTGAGTGCCGGCGATGATCCCGAGGGGGCGATCCGGGAAAGCCCAGCGGCGCTCGTGCGGGCTCAGCAGCTCGTCCGCCACGGGTCGACCCATGAGCGCCGCGATGAGGCGCGAGCGGCCGGCCTGCTCGGCCGCGCGGCTCGCCACGCTCGGGGTGCCGAGAAACACCACGTGGCCGGGAGGCTGCCCGGGGTAGCGCTCGAAGAACCGATAGAGCACGAGTCCGCCGAGGCTGTGGCCCACGAAATGCACCACGGGCGATTCGACCGAGCGCGCGAAGGTCTCGAGCTCGGCGGTGATCTCCGCCATGCTCCCACTCGTCGCGGAGTACGGGAACGCGCGCACCTGAAAGTCGAACTCGCGCGCCAGCCGGTGGGCGAGCAGCAGCGACTCGCCGCCGGGCATCCACAGCCCGTGCACGTAGATCACCTGCTCGCGCGCCTCGCTCATCCGGTGAGCTTGCCGAGGTCGGTGCCCGGTGCGCAAGGCCGCATCCGCGCCGCTCTCGCGGCGGACCGCCTCGCCGCGCGGAACAGAATCTCGATCCGAACCGTTTGCCGTGAGTCGCAATCGCGACCGCGCGCTCCACGGTGGGGCGTCTCACTCCCGGGGAGCCGCTATCTTGTCAGCCGAGCGAGTCGCTCGCCGCATTCGCCGCTCAGCGGGACCGCCGGAGCTTCGGATCCGGCCCGGGGCTGCGCGGGTCCCCCGATCGGCCGTGGCGCCCGCGCTCGCCGGCCTGCTCGCGCTCGCCGCGCTCGGCGCGCCGCCCGCGCGCGCCGCCGATCCGCAGCCGTACGAGATCCACTGGATCGCCTCCGGCAACGGCGCGGTCGATTCGCAGCTCAAGCTCACTTCCGAGCTCGAGGCGCTGCGCAAGAGCGCGCCGGTGGGCCCGTACGGCCTGATCGCGCGTGCCCGCGCGGACGTGCCGCGGCTCGATACCGTGCTCCGGAGCTTCGGGTACTACCTCGGCGCGATCACCGTGACCATCAATGGCGAAGGTCTCGAGACCGCGGCCCTGGGGCCCGCGATTGCGGCGCTGCCGAAGGGGACCGCCGCGCGGGTCACGATCCGCCCGACGCCCGGGCCGCTGTTTCACCTCGGCCGCATCGAGGTGACCGGCGCGCTGCCTCCGGGCATGCGCCAGGAGCTGCACCTGTCGCCGGGGGCTCCCGCGGTGGCCGCCACCGTGCTCAACGGGGCCGCGAGGCTGCAGGCGGCGCTGCAGAACGCCGGCTATCCCTTCGCCAGGGTGGCGAAGCCGGTCGCCTATGAGGTGCCCGCCCGGCATCTGCTGAATCTCACCCTTCGCGTGAGCACCGGCACGCGCAGGCGGATCGGGAAGATCACGGTCGCGGGACTCGCGCACGTGCACCGCTCGCTCGTCATGAGGCGCCTGGAGGTTCACACGGGGGAGCGCTACGACGCGGCCACCGTCGAGAAGGCCCGGCAGGACCTGCTCGCGCTCGGGGTGTTCTCGAGCGTCAGCGTGCGCCTCGGCAAGCCCGGGCACCCGGGCCGCGTGCCGCTCGTATTCACCGTCAAGGAGGCGAAGCGCTACGTCGTCGGATTCAGCGCCGCCTACTCGAGCGACCTCGGCGCGAGCGGTGGCGTCAACTGGGGCGACCGCAACGTGTTCGGCAATGGCGAGAAGCTCAATCTTTCGGCGACGGCGATCAACCTCGGGGGCAGCGCCACGACGGGCCTGGGCTACGACAGCGAGGCCGCCTTCACGATTCCCGATTTCCGTCGCGATGACCAGTCGCTGGGGTTCACCGTGGTGGCGCTGCGCCAGGCGCTCGAGGCGTATACCCAGACCGGCGAGATGGCGGGCGCGACGCTCACCCGAAGGCTCTCGAGCCTCTGGACCGCGACCGCCGGGGTCTCCTACGAGCACGAGATCGTCAGCCAGGAGCATGCGCAGTACCGGTACGATCTGCTTTCGGTGCCGCTCACCGCTCACTTCGACTCGACGGACCTGTCCTCGCCGCTGCTCGATCCGACGCACGGCGTGCGGATATCCGCGAGCGTCTCGCCCACGTTCTCGTACGGCCTCAGCGGCAAGACCTACATCGTGCTGCAGGGGAGCATTGCGACCTACTTCGACGTGCACAGGCTCGTGCCGGGGGATCCCGCCGGGCGCACGGTGCTCGCGGCGCGCGCGATGGGCGGCGTGGCCCTCGGCGCCACGCAGTTCAGCCTGCCGCCGGATCAGCGCTTCTACGCCGGCGGCAGCGGCACGGTTCGGGGCTACCGCTACCAGGCCGTCGGTCCGCAGTTTCCCGACGGCAATCCCATGGGCGGCACGAACATGCAGGCCGTCAACCTCGAGCTGCGCCAGCGGGTAGGCACGAGTTTTGGTGTGGTGGGATTCGTCGACAGCGGCGGAGTCTCGAGTCCCTCGGGCAGCGTATACCGGGTCGGCGCAGGAGCTGGCGTGCTGTACTACACCTCGATCGGCCCCATCCGCTTCGATGTCGGATTCCCGATCACCCACCTGCGCCACTCCGATTCGTTCGAGATCTACATCGGACTCGGGCAGGCGTTCTGATGCGCCGCGCACTGCGAATCGCGGCCTGGAGCGCAGCGAGCCTCACGCTGCTCGCGCTGCTGCCGATCGGCGCCGTCCTCGTCTACGGCAACACCGCCGGCGGCCGGCATCTTCTCGAGCGCGAGACGGCGCGGCTCACCTGCGGAGAAGTGCGCATCGCGGGTCTGGGAGGAACCTTTCCCTGGACGATCCGGATCGCCCGGGCGCAGCTGCGCGATGCGAGGGGCGTCTGGATGAGCGCCCGGAACGTGTCGGTGCACTGGTCGCCGCTCGCCCTCGTGACCTGGGATCTGCACGTCGAGCGATTCGACGTTGCGAGCGCCGAGGTGCTGCGACGTCCGCTCGGCAGCGCCTCGTCCACCACGAGCGGCAGCCGCTTTCATCCGCCCTCGATCGACATCGACCGGCTGCGCGTCGGCACGCTCACCCTCGAGCCCGCCGCCGCCGGCGCGCAGGCGAGCCTGCGGGTGCGCGGCGATCTGCACTATGCCGGTATGAAGAAAGTGCGTGCGCGTCTCGCCGCGACGCGCACCGACGGCCGGGGCGAGTACGACGTCGACGCGAGCTTCGTGCGCTCGCATCTGCTGGCGCGCGTTACGCTCGAGGAGCCGGCGAACGGCCCGCTCGAGCATCTGCTCGACCTGCCCGGTCTCGGAAGGCTGTCGGTGGCCGCCGATGTCTCCGGACCGCGGGACGCCGAGACACTGCGCCTGAGCGCGCGAGCCGGCGCGCTGCGCGCCCACGCCGACGGCACGCTCGATCTCGAGCATCGTGCGGCGGATCTCACGTACTCGGTGACCGCCCCGGCGATGTCTCCCCGGCCGGGCCTGTCCTGGCGCCGGATCGCGCTGCGCGGCCGCTGGCAGGGGCCGGTCGCGGCCCCGCATGCGAGCGCGACGGCCGCGCTCGAAGGTCTCGAGCTCCCCGACGGCGCGGAGCTGCAGCGCCTGCGCGCAAGCCTCGAGGCCGACGGCCGGGTGCTCACCGCGCATGCGCGCGCCGACGGCATCGTGCTTCCGGGCTCGCAGCCGCAACTGCTCGAGGGCTCGCCGCTCACGGTTCGGGCGGTGATGCAGCTCGCGCAGCGCGGCCGCCCGATGCGGCTCGCCGTGACGCACCGGCTGCTCGAGCTGCACGCGCAGGTCATCACCGCCGGCGCGCGCAGCGCCACGTTCGAGCTCGTTCTGCCGCACCTCGCGCCGCTCGCGGCGCTCGACCACGAGCCGGTCGGCGGCCGGATGACACTCGGGGGCGATGTCGCCGAGAGCGGCTCCTCGACCCGCCTCGATGTCAGGGGCGCGGGCGATCTGAGCGGCACGGGCTCCGCGGCGCGGCTGCTCGGCAACGACCCCCATCTTCATCTGATCGCCACCCTGACGAGCGCGGCGGTGCAGGTCGAGCGCCTCGAC
>JAKAZP010000450.1 GCA_021815905.1 Pseudomonadota bacterium
GGCCGTGCTCACTCCGGACGATGTGATGGCGGGTGCCCGGCCCGGGGGCGCGGTCGTGATCTTCGACGACGACCACTACTACATGGGACCCGCGCTCGCCGTGCTTCTCGCCCGATCGGGTACGCGGGTGACCTATGTGACCACCGAAGGGCGGGCGGGCGCCTGGAGCCACTACACCGGCGAGCAGGAAGCCACGCAGCGCCAGATGCTCGAGCTCGGCGTGGACATCGTCGTCAACACCTGCGTCGCCGGATTCGATGGGGCGAGCGTCGCCCTCGCGTGCATCTACACCGAGGCCGAGCGGCAGGTCACTGCGAATGCGCTGGTGCTGGTGACCTCGAGAGAGCCCGAAGACACCCTCTACCGGCAGCTGGTGGCGGACGAAGACGGGCCTCCCTCGAGCATCCATCGCATCGGCGACTGCCTGCAGCCGGCGCTCATTGCCCATGCGGTCTACTCCGGACACAAGGCCGCGCGGGAGCTCGACGCGGGCCCGGAGGCCGCGGCGCCGCAGCGCGATCGGGCCGTGATCTGAGCCGGCCGCGGGCCGGCCGGGTGCCTTCATGACTGCAGGATGACCGCCGCGTCGGCCTGCCAGCTCATGTAGACCTCGTCGCTCCAGTCGATCGACCACTCGGACGTGCGCCGCTCGTTCTGCGACAGGACCATCACGAGCTTCCCGCCAGCCATCTTGATCTGGTAGGTCGAGCGATTGCCGAGGTATCCGAGCTCCCAGACCACCCCGCGCAGCTCGTTGATGCGGCTGGCCGCCGAGGGCTCCTTGCTGAGGCGGATCTTCTCCGGACGCAGCGCCACCCACACCCGCTGTCCCACCGAGAATCGGCCGACGTCATCGACCCTGAGCTCGCAATCGGTCTCCGGGCAGTGCGCGGTCACCATCCCCGGCTCGACCGCCGTCACCGTGCATTCGAACAGATTCGTGGTGCCGACGAAATCGGCGACGAAGCGGGTCTTCGGGAACTCGTAGATCTCCGACGGCGTGCCCACCTGCACCACCTTGCCCCGGTCCATGACGGCGATGCGGGACGCGAGCGCCATGGCCTCGTCCTGATCGTGCGTCACCACGAGGAAGGTGATGCCCACCTCGTATTGCAGGTCCATGAGCTCGAACTGCGTCTTCTCGCGCAACTTCTTGTCGAGCGCGGAGAGCGGCTCATCGAGCAGCAGCACCTTGGGACGGCGGATGAGCGCGCGCGCGAGGGCGACGCGCTGACGTTGGCCGCCGGAGAGCTGGTGAGGCTTGCGCTGCCCGAGATGGGCGAGCTGCACCATCTCGAGCGCCTGCTCGATGCGCCGCCTGCGCTCGGCGCGCTCGAGCGGCATGCGGCGTATGCCGTAGCCCACGTTGCTCTCGACCGTCATGTGCGGGAACAGCGCGTACGACTGGAACATCATGTTGACGGGGCGCTCGTGCGGAGGGACATCGCTCATCTCGACACCGTCGATGCTGATGTGTCCGCTCGACTGGCGCTCGAAACCCGCGAGCATGCGCAGCAGCGTCGTCTTGCCGCAGCCGGATGCGCCCACGAGCGCGAAGATCTCGCCCTGGTAGATCCCCAGGCTGACGTTGTCGACCGCCGTGACCGAGCCGAAGGTCTTGGTCACACCGTCGATGACGATCTGCGGCTTCGCGTCCGGATCGGTCCACGGACGTCCGCCGTCACCCTTGAGCGCGGAGGTGATCACGATGCGGTGCTGCTGCTGCCCCCGCTCCAACATACCCGGACGGCGGCGTGGAGTCCACCGTCGGGCCTCGCGCTCACGGTCCTCAAAAATCCCCCGCCGGCGTGGCGCGGCGCCTCGCCGGAGCGAAGAACGGCCGCTCGACCACCCGGGCGCGCACCATGCGCCGCTCCCAAGTGAGCTCCCGGTTCAAGTAGATCTCGGCCCAGACCTCGCGCCCGATTTCGAAGTAAGGCGCCGCGAGCATGGCGAGCGCGATGTTGCGTTTGCAGGTCGGTGACCACGCGCTCGAGGTGACGCTGCCGATCTCGCGCCGTCCGGCGCGGTCGGCGTACAGCAGCGCATTGTGCGCGGGCTTCGTGCCCTCGACGTCGAGTCCCGCCAGGCGCCGCCGCGGCGCGGCGCGGCTCTCCTTAAGCAGCGCCCGCCGACCGTTGAAGTGCCCCTTGTCGAAGTCGACCAGCCAACCCAGGCCGAGCTCGAGCGGCGAGCGCGAGGTGCCGGTCCGCAGTGTGCGCGCGCTCGAGACGAAATCGAGGTTGGGCTGCAGAAAGCCCGCCTCCAGGCGCGCGATGTTGAGCGCCCGCGAGCCGATCGGCATGATGCTGCGGATTGCGCCGGCATCCATCAGGCCGTCCCACAGCCGCCCCGCCTCGGCGGGGTCCACCCACAGCTCGTAGCCGAGCTCGCCGGTGAAGCCGGTCCGCGACACCAGCACGACGGGCTCCCGCGCCGGCGGATCCCCCGGCAGCGCGTAGCGTCGCATCTCGAAGGGCGCGAGCGTCTCGATACCGGAGAATCCCAATGTCCGCAGCACCGAGCAGGAGCACGGACCCTGCAGCGCCAGCGCCGCGATGGCGGCCGTCACCTCCTCGATGCGCACGTCGAACCCGATGCCCGAATCGAGCAGCCAATCGAGCTGGTGCTCGGCCGTGCACAGCCGGTATTCCGACTCGCCGAGCCGGAATACGGTGCCGTCGTCGATGAGCTGACCGGCATCGTCGCACCAG
>JAKAZP010000451.1 GCA_021815905.1 Pseudomonadota bacterium
CGCTGATCACGCTCGGGCTCTACGCCATCTCGACCTTCGATGCGACCACCCGCATCGTCGGCATCGGCGGCCTGATCGCCGGCATCCTGTTCTTCCGGCCCGGCGGCTATCGCGGCGTCGCCGCGGTGGAGCCGGTCTCGTGATGTCTCCATAGCCGGAGCGGCCTCGCAGCGCCTCCGGGTACTGGGGGACTTGCAGGCCCTCGAGCGCAACGAGAGCGCGCGTGGTGGGCGTCACGCCTCCGAGTCCGACCGGGGGCTTCAGTGGCACGAAGGTCTTCTTTGACAAGTCCGGCCGGGACGCGGCATGTTCCGGATTCATCGCGATGCACGATGGCGCAGCTTCCGGAGGTCGCTTGAAAATTCAGCGTGTCGACGTGTACAACTTCGACCTGACCTACGTGCACGGTACGTACGTCATGTCCGGCGGACGGAAGATCACCTCGCTCCCGTCCACTCTGGTCCGGGTCACGGCAGACGGCGGGCTGCAAGGCTGGGGAGAGGTCTGCCCCCTCGGGACGACTTATCTGCCCGCACACGCCCAGGGGGCCCGCGCGGCACTGTCAGTGCTGGCGCCGGCGGTGGTGGGCATCGATCCTTCGAATCCCGCCGCGGTCAACGATGCGATGGACGCGGCGCTGAGCGGCCACGCGTACGCCAAGAGCCCCATCGATGTCGCCTGTCGGGACCTTGCCGGTCGCGCCTTGGGGGTGCCGGTATCGGCGTTGCTCGGGGGAGTTCGTCAGGAACGCTTTCCGCTCTACGTGGCGGTCCCGCTCGGCACGCCGGAGGAAATGACGGCTTACGTTCTCGAGCGCCGCCGGGAAGGAATCCATCGATTTCAGCTGAAGATCGGCGGCGAGCCGGGCCTGGACGCCGCCCGCGTCAGCCGGATCATCGAGGCGACGGGCGCCGAAGATCTGGTGATCGCGGATGCCAATTGCGGCTGGCGCCTGAATGATGCGCTGCTCGCGGCGCGGTCCATGGAGCGCTTGCCGAGGCTGTTTCTGGAGCAGCCCTGTCCCACGATGGAAGAGTGCATCGAGGTGAGGAAGCGCACGTCGCTGCCGATGATATACGACGAGATCGTGACCGACCTGCCGAGCCTGCTGCGAGCCGTGCGCGAGGGTGGCGCAGGGGGGGTCAACCTGAAGGTTTCCAGGGTGGGCGGCCTGACCCGGGCGAAATTGCTGCGGGATGTCTGCGACGAGCTCGGCGTTCAAGTCACCATCGAGGATAGCTGGGGCGGCGACATCGTGTCGGCGACCTCGGCGCACCTCGCGGCCAGCACGCGTGCGGGCTCCCTGCTCACGGTGTCCTTCATGAACGACTGGACGAACGAGCACGTCGCCGGACACCAGCCTCGAAGCGTGAGCGGCTTCGGCAGAGTGCCGGCCGGGCCGGGTCTCGGGATCGACGTCGACGCCTCCAAGGTCGGCGAGCCGCTGCTCAGCGCTTCGCGCTGAGCGCGGGGGGCCACCGATACGATCGGAGCGCACGGACCGGTCAGCCGGTCGCCGGGTGACGGGCTGCCGGGCGGGTGCGGGCTACCGAAGCCGCGGTCATGCCGGTCCCGCGAGAGCCACCATTCGGCGGATCGCCGGCGCTGCGAATTCCAGCCATTCCACCGCCACGCCGCCTGCGGTTACGCGACTTACGAAGGCGGTGATACGAGATGCGCCGATTCGCTCGTAAAGGGCGCGTCCGCAAACCAGGCTCACCCGAGTGAAGGGCACAAACGGCAGCGCAGTCTCGATGTACGCGCCGCTCAGGCTCACCTCGAGCACACGGCCGAATGCGGTCGGACTGCCGTGACTTTCGAGCCTCACGGGCAGAGTGAGTGGTCTGCGTGTTCCATAGCGGTGATCCATTCCCGTGCGCTCGTCATCGGCGAGCAGCGAATGCACGACTCGCGCCACGGGCTCACCAGCGCAGCGCGACACGAAGACCGAGGGGCTCGGTCCACCCTGAAACGGTCGGACTCAAGCCGGCGCGCTCGGAGCGGGGCGCGCGACAGCGACTGACGCGGGGAATCAGGCGGCGGGTGTCGGAGGGACCGAGCGCAATCAGCAGAGACATCGGTGGAGGAGTGCTCCGGAGCTGCCAGCGCACCCGGGGAGTCGAGTGCGCCAGCGCCAGCGCCGGGGCAGCGAGCGCGGTGCCAATGAGCACGGTGGCTATGAATGGTGTAGCGTGATGCACAAGATTGCTCCTTCGCGGGAGTTCCGCGGCCCCGGGGACCGCGGTGGCCTTCCGCAATGCGCAGGATCACCCGGGCATCGCACCGACTGATGTCATTCGGGGCATGAAGGATTGCAGGTGAAATGAGCCGATGCCGTTGCGCCCGAGATGTCGCTCGGCGCCGCTGAAATCAATCACCGCCCGCGTCCCTGCGGGACGGCGTCTCACGCTGCGGAACTCCGAGGAGAACCGATTCCATGAAGTCCTGCCGTCTGCCCGGCTTCGACGGGGCGCTCGCGATCAGGCTCCTCCTCGCGAACCTCGCGTCTGTCATGCTCAGTGGCGCCAAGGTGGCGCCCGAGGCGTGTTCGCGAGCCGCGCCTTAAGCATCGTTTAATCGTCACTGATCTATCCTCGACCCTTCCGAAGCACAGACAGCTCGACGGAGGCCGTCATGGGCGTGAGGACGACCGTTGGAATCCCCTCGTCGCGCGGCGGCGCGGGCCGGCATCGAGCCG
>JAKAZP010000452.1 GCA_021815905.1 Pseudomonadota bacterium
GTCTCGCCGTGACACTGATCGGCGAGCGCCCCGGCCTCTCCTCGCCCGACAGCCTCGGCGTTTACCTGACCTGGGATCCGCGGGTGGGCCGGCTCGACAGCGAGCGCAACTGCATTTCCAACATCCGCCCGCCCACGGGACTTTCGTACGAGCAGGCGGCCGAGCGCCTCGGGAATCTGATGAGCGCCGCCCGGCGCGCGCGTCTCACCGGCATCGGCCTCGAGGACGAGGCGGGCGCGGGGCGGCTCAGGGGCTGAGTCTCTCGAGACCGCCGGCGTAGGGCCGGAGGGCCGCCGGCACGGTCACCGATCCGTCGGCGTTCTGATAATTCTCGAGGACGGCGACCAGCGCGCGCCCGACCGCGAGTCCCGAGCCGTTCAGGGTGTGAACGGGCTCGGGCTTGCCGCTCTCGGGGTTGCGCCAGCGCGCCTGCATGCGCCGCGCCTGGAACGCCTCGTCGTTGCTGCAGGAGGAGATCTCGCGGTAGCGCCGCTGCGAGGGCAGCCAGACCTCGAGGTCGTACGTCTTCGCGCTCGCGGCCCCGGTGTCGGCGCTGCAGAGCAGCATGGTCCTGTAGGGCAGCTCGAGGCGCTGCAGCACCCGCTCCGCGTGCCCCGTGAGCTCCTCCAATCCCTCGTAGGATTCCGACGGCCGCCGCACCTGCACGAGCTCGACCTTGTCGAACTGGTGGCTGCGGATCATGCCGCGGGTATCCCGGCCGGCGGCGCCCGCCTCGGAGCGAAAGCAGGGAGTGTGGCAGACGAAACGCAGCGGCAGGGAATCGGCCGCCAGGATCTGCTCGCGCACCAGGTTGGTGACCGGCACTTCCGCGGTCGGGATCAGATAGAAGGACTGCTCCTGAGTCTGCGAGCCTCCCTGCCCCGCGCCCGCGCTCGACTCGCCCTTGCCGCACACCTTGAAGAGGTCGGCCTCGAACTTCGGCAGCTGGCCGGTGCCGACGAGCGCCTGCGTCTGCACGAGATAGGGCGCGTGGATCTCCGTGTAGCCGTGCTCCCGGGTGTGCAGATCCAACATGAACTGCGCGAGCGCACGGTGCAGCCTCGCGACCCCGCCCCGCATGACCACGAAGCGCGCGCCGGAGATGCGCGCCGCGGCCTCGAAATCGAGTCCGCGCAGACGCTCGCCGAGCTCGACGTGGTCCTTCGGCTCGAACTCGAACCGGCGCGGCTCGCCCCAGCGGCGCACCTCGCGATTGTCGTCCTCGCCCGCCCCGTCGGGCACCGACTCGTGCAGCAGGTTAGGGAGCCCCAACTGCCAGCGCTCGAGCTCCTCCAGCACCGCGCTCAAGTGCCCCTCCGCGGCCGCGAGCTCCCCGATCAGCTGCTCGCCGCGGCTGATGAGCGGCTCGACGTCCTCGCCCCGCCCTTTGGCGGCGCCCACGGCCTTGGCGTTCGCATTGCGCTCGGCACGCAGCCGGTCGGCCTCGATCTGCCAGGACTTGCGCTGCTCCTCGAGCGCGCGCAGCGCCTGCACATCGAGCGCGAAGCGGCGCCGCGCGAGACTGCGCGCGATGCCCTCGGGATCGGAGCGCAGCAGCTTCGGATCGAGCATGGCTATCGGTTCCTCAGTCGCGCCAGAGCCTCGCCGATCTTGATCTCGAGGCCACGGGGCGCGGGCCGGTAGTATCGCCTATCGGGCATCTCATCCGGCAGATACCGCTCGCCGGCGGCATAGGCCTCGGGCTCATCGTGCGCGTAGCGATACCCCGCGCCATAGCCGAGGCTCTTCATGAGCCGGGTCGGCGCGTTGCGCAGCCGCGGCGGGACATCGAGCGTGCCGAATTGCTCCACATCCGCCGTGGCCTCGCCCATCGCGACATAGACCGCATTGCTCTTCGGGGCGCAGGCGAGATAGGTGACCGCGTTGGCGATCGCCAACTCGCCCTCCGGGCTGCCGAGCCGGTCGTAGGCTTCCCAGGCGTCGAGGGTGAGCGCGAAAGCGCGCGGATCGGCGAGCCCGACATCCTCGATCGCCATGCGCACCACGCGCCGGGCGATGTAGAGCGGATCGCAGCCGCCATCGAGCATGCGGCACAGCCAGTAAAGCGCCGCATCCGGATCGGTGCCGCGCACGGCCTTGTGCAGCGCCGAGATCTGGTCGTAGAACTGATCGCCCCCCTTGTCGAAGCGACGGCGGCTGCCGCTCGCGACCTCGCGGGCGATGGCCACCGTCAGCCGCCGGACGGGCTCGTGCGCGGCGGCTCCGCCCGGCGGTGGGCCCTCCGGGATGGCGCGCGCCTCCGTGAGAGCGGCGGCGAGCTCGAGCATGTTGAGTGCGCGCCGTCCATCGCCGTCCGCGGCCCGGGCGATGAGCTCGAGCGCCTCGGGCTCGGCCTCGATCCCCTCGGCCCCGAGCCCGCGCTCGCGATCGGTGAGCCCCGAGCGCAGCAGCGTCTCGATGTCCTCGACCGAGAGCGGCTTCAGCACGTAAACGCGGGCCCGCGAGAGCAGCGCGCTCACGACTTCGAACGAGGGGTTCTCGGTGGTCGCGCCGATGAAGGTGAGCGTGCCGTCCTCGAGGTACGGCAGGAAGGTGTCCTGCTGCGCCTTGTTGAATCGGTGCACCTCATCGAGGAAGAGCAGCGTCGGCCGTCCGCTCGATGCGCGCGCCGCCTTGGCCGCCTCGACCGCGGCGCGGATGTCCTTCACGCCCGCCATCACCGCCGAGAGCGCGA
>JAKAZP010000020.1 GCA_021815905.1 Pseudomonadota bacterium
CATCACGCGGGTGCAGGAGATAGCGTGGCGAGGCGCCGCCGTCGAAGACCGCGTAGCCCGCGAGCACGCCATCGGGCAGCAGCAGCCGCTGCATGTCCTCGCGGATTTCCCCGGCCTCCCGCTCGAGCGGCTCCGCCTCCGCAACCCGTCCAAGCCCGCGCAGCGCGCGCGCGAGCGTCGTGAGCGCCTGGTGGTGCAGGGTCACCGTCCAGGCGCTGCACATGCGCTCTCGCAGGGTGGGATCCGCCGGCTGCAGCGAGTCGTTCCAGTCGCCGTGCCCGTAGGCGGCGAGGCGGGTCCCGGCAATGGTGCGCGCGCGGGCGAGGGCGAGCGCCCGGCGCACGTGCTCCCGGACGCTCGCCGCCTCGCCCTGCCCGGCTCCCCGGGCGTCGAAGAAGGGGAGCGACTCCTCGAGGACACCCGCATCGCCGGAGGCAATGAGGTACTGCCCGAGCGCCACCAGCGGCCAGAACACGATGTCCCCGTGCGCGTCGCCCGCGCGGATGGCGCGTTCGCGCTCGAAGAACATGAACCACTGCGGCCAGTCGCCGTCCGGGTTCTGCGCCGCCATCAGCTTCAGCAGCACATCCCTCACGGGCTCGACGCGCCCGAGCGCGAGCAGCATTTCCACCGGTCCCTGACAGACATCGCGCGTGCCCCAGCCGCCGCCGGAGTACTGTTCGAGGCCCCGCGGCGCGAGGTAGTGCACCAGGGCGTTCTGAGCGAGCCAGGGAAAGATCTCCCCGAGCCGGGCCGCATGCTCGGACCACCGTTGCCCGGCCGGAGGCTCGAGTGCAAGAGCGGGTACGAGCGGCTCGGTCGCACTCGTCGTGAGGGGCCGATCCGATCCGTCCGACAGCAGCTCGCCGTGAAAGACGACCCCGATGCGGCGCGCGGGCTCGGTCTCGAGGCAGAGGTACGGCTCCCCGCGCGAGCGCCCGTCGTGAAACAGCAGCTCATCGCCCCCGGCTCGGCGCAGGCGCGTTGCGTGGGCGAGTTCGATCCGAAACCGCCCCTCCGGGAAGCGCCGCGCGACATCGGCGCCCGGCGCGGCGGTGACCAGGACGTGCTCGCCCTCGATCCGCCAGCGCGCGACTCCCGGGGCGGCGCCGTCGTCGCCGTTCATCGCGATGTGATGAGACAGGAGGAAAGGAACATCGGCTCCCTCGGTCACCTCGATCTCGAGCGTGAGGCGATGGGGCGAGCCGTGCGCCGCGGCACGCACCTCGAGCTCTCCGCGCGCGTGCCGGTAGATCCAGCGGCACGCCTCGGGCGTCATCTCGAACGCGGAGGGCACGTCGAGCCGCTGCCACGCACCCTCGAGTCCCACGAAGATGCGCAGACCGTGCGAGCGAAAGAGGCCGAGATAGCTGTGGGACGTCGACAGGAGCCGGTTGATGCTCACGTGCCCCTGCGTGAGCATCGAGTGAAAGACTCCGCTCATCCACACGGTGGAGGTGAGCGCGCTCTCATCCGGTGTGAGATGACGCCCGGTGCGCAGCAGCTGGCCGTGCGGACGCAGCACCCGCAGCTCCTTCGCGCGCAGCACCACGTGACCGGCCTCGCCGTGGAAGAACGACAGCGGCGCTCCCGACTCATCGAGCTCCTCGTGCCGCCAGGGGCCGGGGTACAGCGCCCGCAGCCGCCCGGCATCGAGCTCCCGCGCCGCGAGAGCCGGGGCCGAGGAGAAGAGCGTCACGGTCCGGGTCGCATCGGGCGGCGCCGCGGCGGGAGCGACGCTCTTCGCCTCGGTCAGGGCGAGCGACTCGTCCGCCCACGACAGGTCCGCCTCGGAGCTCGCCTGCGGATGATCGGCGAGGAAGCGTCCGAAGAATCCCGCATCGACGGCCGCGCCGGGCGCCAGCTCGATGGGCGCATCGCGCACGACGGCCATCGAATGCTCGTGCTGCAGGCGCCTGCCCGCGAGCTCGCCCGCGATGCCCGCGGGCGTCAGTGCGGCGCGAGTCGCGAGGCCGTGCAGCTCGAGCGCGTCGGTCGCAAAGGAGACTCCCCGGCGCAGCGAGCCGATGAGACACCAGGGGTTGCGGCCGTCGGCGGCCTGATTCTGTCGCGAGGCGATCATGACACCGCGCTCGGGGTGTGCGAGCGGCGTGTGGTCCACGTACTGGCTGACGTAGTACTCGTTGAGTCTGGCGGCGCCGTAGGGGGCGAGGCCCAGGTCCTGAGCGTAGGTCAGGTCGAGCGCCGCATCCTCCGAGGTGGTGTTCTCGAGCCGCGCGTGCCAGACCCAGACCGGCGCATCGACCGCCAGCGTCAGCGCGATCACGTAGCGGATCCCGAGCCATTCGCCCTCGCCCACGAGACTCGTGCGCGCGGCGTCGATGCCGAAGCGCGTCGGGCTGGCGGGCCCGAGAAGGGAGGTCCACTGCGCACCGCCGCGGCGCCTCAGGTAGATGTTGGCGGGCGTGCCTTCCACCTCGTTGCCGACGAACAGCGTCAGCGTGAGGGGCGCGCAATCGAGTCGGCGCAGCGCACCGCTGCCGGTGAGCTCGGCCGTCAGCCCCGAGGGACTCGCGAGACGCTCCATGGCCGGTGATTATCCCTGTCCCGAGGGCCGCCGTCAGCCCGGGAGGGATTCGGCGAGCACCTCGATCCAGTGCCTGACGGGCCGCGCCGCGCCCGCGGAAAGCTGCAGCTGACAGCCGATGTTGGCGGTCACGATCGCATCGGGAGCCGAAGCCTCGAGCGCGGCCAGTCGATTGCGGCGCAAGTCGCGCGAGATCCCGGGCTGCAGGAGCGCGTAGCTTCCCGCCGAGCCACAGCAGAGGTGGCCGTCGGCCACGGGGGTGAGCGTGAAGCCGGCGAGGGTGAGGAGCGACTCCACGGTGCCGCGGATGCCGAGCGCATGCTGCAGCGTGCAGGGGGAATGGAACGCGAGCCGGCGCAGACCCTCCGGCGGCGCGCGCCAGGGGAGCTGCGCACCGGGCTGGCCGAGCTCGCCGGCGACGATCTGGCTGAGATCGCGAAAGAGCGCGCTCACGCGCGCCGCCTTGGCCGCGTACGCCGC
The DNA here is from genome assembly GCA_021815905.1 of Pseudomonadota bacterium. The sequence continues at coordinate 3,029 of JAKAZP010000020.1, forward strand.
ATCGTGCGCGAGCAGCGTGCCGTAATCGCGCACCATCGCCCCGCAGCCGCTCGCGCTCACCACGATCGCTTCCGCGCCGCGCTCGATCCGCGGCCACCACGCATCGATGTTGCGCCGCATCTGCTCGCGCGCCTGGAGCTCGGCGCACAGGTGATGGGCGAGCGCCCCGCAGCATCCTGCGCCCGCGGCGACCAGCGAGATTCCGAGCCGATCCAACACGCGGGCCGCGGCCGCGTCGATGCCGGGAGCGGCCGCGCTCTGCACGCAGCCTTCGAGCACGAGCATGCGCCGCGCGTGGCGAGCTTCGGGCCAGCGGCGAGGCGGGGACCGGGTCGGCACTCGGCTGCGCAGCGACGGCGGCAGGAGCGGGCGCACGGCGCGGCCGAGCGCGAGCAGCGCCGCGAACCGGGCGCGGTGAGGCACCAGGGCGAGGAGCGTCTTGCGCGCCGTGCGGGCGGTGAGCGTGCGCGGCACCGCGCGCTCGAGCTGCCGGCGACCGATCTCGAGCAGACGCGCATAGCTCACGCCGGAAGGGCAGGTCGTCTCGCAGGCGCGGCACGTGAGGCAGCGATCGAGATGCAGCTGGGTGGCGGTGGAAGCCTGGGCGCCCTCGAGCATCTCCTTGATGAGGTAGATGCGCCCGCGGGGACCGTCGAGCTCGTCTCCGAGCAGCTGATAGGTCGGACAGGTGGCGGTGCAGAAACCGCAGTGCACGCACTTGCGCAGAATCGCATCGGCCTCGGCACCTTCGGGCGTCGCGAGCAGAGCGGCGGTGAGTCGCGTTTGCATGCTCAGAAGTCCGGATGAAGCCGGCCGCGGTTGAGGATGTGCTGCGGATCGAACGCCGCCTTCAGCCGGCGATGCAGCGCGAGCAGGGAAGCCGGCAGAGGCGGGAAAGGCCCCTCGGCGGGCTTCACCGCGGCGCGGTACAGCGTGGCGTAGCCGCCGAGCGCGACGCACGCCTCGCGCACGGTCCGCACATCGAGCGGACCGGGAAGCCAGCGCAGCGCGCCGCCCCATTCGAGGAGCACCGGGGCGGGGAGCGCGAGTGCGGGTGAGCGAGCCGGCAACGAGATTCGCCAGAGCTCCTCGGCGGCACCGAAAAGCGGCAGGCGCTGCTCGCGCACCTCCTCCCAGAAGCGCTCGCCGGCATCCCACGCCTCCCCGCCGAGGCTCCGGCACGCCGCCCCCACCGCGCCCTCGGCGCCGGAGAGCCGAACGTGGAGCACCCCGGTCTGCCAGAGCGTGGCGGAAACCGGCAGCGGCCGCATGGCCCATCGGCTCATGCTCTCGAGCGCCCGATCCTGATCCATCTCGAAACGCAGCGTGCATTCGCAGGCCGGGCAAGGCAGCGTCTTGAGCGTGATCGCCGTCAACACACCGAGGGTGCCGAGGCTGCCGGCCATGAGCCTCGAGACGTCGAACCCGGCGACGTTCTTGATGACGCGGCCGCCGAAGCGCGCCCGAGTCCCGCGGCCATCGATCAGCTCCACACCGAGCACGAAGTCGCGCAGCGCGCCGCGGTAGGCGCGTCGCGGACCGTTGAGTCCGCTGGCGACCGCGCCTCCCAGGGTCGCCCCGCCGAAGCGCGGCGGCTCGCAGCCGAGCATCTGTCCGTGCGCGGCGAGCGCGCGCTCGATCTGCTCGAGCGGCGTGCCGGCCCGGGCGCTGATGACGAGCTCGGTCGGCTCGTAATCGAGGATGCCGGCGAGGTCCTGCGTCTCGAGCGGCTCGCCTGCGAGGGCGCCGCCATAGAAGTCCTTCGTTCCGCGCCCGCGAATGCGCAGCGGCCGTCCCGCGCCGGCCGCTGCGCGGATCTGCTCCTCGAGGCGCCGCAGCGCGTCCGTCATGGTCGCACTCCCGCGAGCTCAGAAGCGCGGCAGCCCGGGGTGCGGCAGGCGACCGCCGCGCACGTGCAGCCTGCCGAACTCCGCGCACCGGTGCAGCGTCGGCACCGCCTTGCCCGGGTTGAGCAGTCCCGGCTCATCGAACGCGTGCTTCACCGCGTGAAAGATCCCGAGCTCGGCGGCGCCGAACTGAATGCACATGGAGTCGATCTTCTCGAGCCCGACGCCATGCTCACCGGTGATGCTGCCGCCGTGGCGCACGCAGGTCTCGAGGATCGCGGCGCCGAAGGCCTCCGCGCGCGCGACCTGGTCCGGCTCGTTCGAGTCGAACAGGATCAGCGGGTGCAGATTGCCGTCGCCGGCGTGAAAGACGTTGGTGCAGCGCAGCCCGTACTCTCCCTGCATCGCGGCGATCTCTTCCAGCACCTCGGCGAGGCATTTTCGCGGGATCGAGCCGTCCATGCAGTAGTAATCGGGCGAGAGCGCCCCGAGCGCCGGAAAGGCGGCCTTGCGCCCGGCCCAGAAGCGCAGCCGCTCGGTCTCATCGCGCGAGACGCGGCATTCGCTCGCACCGGCGCGGCGCATCACCTGCGAGACGCGCAGCACCTCGTCCTCGACTTCCTCCGGGGTGCCGTCGGACTCACAGAGCAGGATCGCCTCCGCATCGAGCGGGTACCCGGCGTGCGCGAACGGCTCGACCGCCGCGATCGTGGGACGGTCCATCATCTCGAGCCCCGCGGGTGTGATCCCCGAGGCGATGACGTCGGCGACCGCCCTGCCGGCGGCCGTCACACTCGCGAACGAGGCGAGCACCACGCGCGCGCACTGCGGTTTCGGAATGAGCCGCACCGTCACCTCGGTGACGACACCGAGCAGGCCTTCGGATCCGATGAGGAGCGCGAGGAGATCGTAGCCGGGCGCATCGAGCGCGGCCGAGCCGAGCGCGAGTATCGCGCCATCGAGGGTCGCCACTGTGAGCGCGAGCACGTTGTGCACCGTCAGGCCGTATTTCAAGCAGTGCACGCCGCCGGAATTCTCCGCGACGTTGCCGCCGATGGTGCAGGCGATCTGGCTCGAGGGATCGGGCGCGTAATGCAGCCCGTGGGCGGAGGCCGCCTCGGAAATCGCGAGATTGCGCACTCCCGGCTGGACGCGCGCGGTGCGCGAGAGCGGGTCGAGCTCGAGGATGCGGTTGAGCCGCGCGAGCGAGAGCAGCACCGCATCCGCTCGCGGAGTCGCGCCGCCCGAGAGTCCGGTGCCCGCCCCGCGCGCGATCACCGCGACGCCGGCCTCGCGGCAGATGGAGAGCACCGCCGCCACTTCCGCCTCGTCCCTGGGCAGCACGACGGCGAGCGGCAACTCGCGATAGAGCGTGAGTGCATCGCACTCGTACGGCTTGAGCTCCTCCGGCGACGACAGGACGGCGTCGGGCGCGAGCCGGCCGCGCAGTCGGGCTAGTAGCGAGGATCGCGCTGTCGGGCGCTGATGTGAGCTCACGGCAAAGGTGTATCACATGAGCGCGCGCCGTCAAGGCGAGCGCGCGGGCAGGAAGCGAGGCGGCGCGCGCAGTTCCAGCGGCGGCGCAGAGCCCGCCGCCCGGAACCCGCCGCTCAGAGCCGGCGGCTCAGAATCTGCCGCTCTGGTAGTCCTCGAACGCCTGCAGCAACTCCTGGCGGGAGCTCATGACGAACGGGCCGTACTTGGCGACCGGCTCCCGGAGCGGGCGGCCGGCGAGCAGAATCGCGCGGCTCGCGCCGGCCGGCGCGGGGATCGCCGCGCCCGTGCCGGCCGAGGGCCCGGGCGCCGGGGATTCGAGCTCGATCCGCTCGCCTTCTCCGAGCACACCGAGCTCGTGCGATCCGACCGGCGTCGCGGACGCGCCCGAGCCGACCCGAATCGCGCCCTCGTAGACGTACAGGAATGCCGCGTGCCCGGCAGGAAGCGCATGGGAGAATCGCGCTCCGGGTGCAAGCTCGATGTCGAGGTACGTGGGATCGGTCGCCGGCTGCCCGACCGGTCCGGTCACCGCGCCGATGCGGCCGGCGATCACCCTGACGTGCGCCCCGCCCTCGAGCTCGGCGAGCGGAATCCGCTCGGGCCCGAATTCCTGGTACTTCGGGGCGGTCATCTTCTCGCGCGCGGGCAGATTGATCCAGAGCTGAAAGCCACGCATGCGTCCTTCCTGCTGCTCCGGCATCTCCGAGTGCACGATACCGCGCCCGGCGGTCATCCACTGCACGCTGCCCGGCACCAACACTCCCTCGTGCCCGTGGTTGTCGCGATGACGCATGCGTCCGTCGAGCATGTAGGTCACCGTCTCGAACCCCCGGTGAGGATGGTCGGGGAAGCCCGCGATGTAGTCGCCGGGATTGTCGGTGCCGAATTCATCGAGCATCAGGAACGGATCGAGGCTCTCGAGCGCCGGCTGACCGATGACACGCGTGAGCTTGACGCCGGCGCCGTCGGAGGTCGGCAGGCCGCGCACGACTCGTGTGACGGCTCGCGTGGACTGCGTGCTCACTCGGGACTCCTTCGGGCTCGGGGCCGCTGTGTTCGGGCGATGAGCGGAATGTGAAGGCGCAGGGAGCGCATTACAAGGCGGCGCGGTGCCTCACTGCGGCGGTATACCCGGTGATACCGCGGGCCCGGGCTCCCGGGAAGCCGTACGGTAGAATGCCGGCCCTCCATGAACCATCCCGCGCGCTCGGTCTATCGCGACCGCGACCTCCCGCTGTACCTGGCCGCTCGCGTGCTCTCGGGGCTCGCGAAGCTCGTGCAGTCGGTGGCGGTCGGCTGGCAGGTGTATGCCATCACGCGCAGCGCGCTCGCGCTCGGGTTCGTCGGGCTCGCGGAGTTCGTGCCGATGCTGCTGCTCGCGTTGCCGGCGGGAGAGATGGCGGACCGCTTCGATCCACGGCGCATCATCGCACTCGCGAACCTGCTCGAGGCCACGGCGAGCGCGCTGCTGCTCGCCTTCGTCCTGACGGGTCAAACGGCGGTCTGGCCGCTGTACGCGATCATTCTGCTCTTCGGTTGTGCGCGCGGATTCTCGCGTCCCGCCAGCCAGTCACTGCTGCCCTTCCTCGTGCCGCCCGAGCGGCTCTCCGGCGCGCTCGCCTGGGGATCCTCGGTCGTCAGTCTCGCCGCGATCGTGGGACCGGCGCTCGGGGGCTTTGCCTACGCCATCGGACCGGCGATCGCCTATGGAAGCTGCCTCGCCGCCTTCCTCGTCACGACGCTTGGAGTGTCGCTGCTCGGCGGCCGACGCCCCGTGCAGGCGGCCGATGCGCTCGCGAGCCGAATGAGCCGGCTGTGGGAGGGGATCCGCTTCGTGCGCTCACGCCCCGTGCTGTTCGGGGCCATCTCGCTCGATCTGTTCGCGGTGTTGCTCGGCGGCGCCGTCTCGCTGCTGCCCATCTATGCCCGCGACATCCTGCGGGTGGGACCCGAAGGCCTCGGTCTGCTGAACAGCGCGCCGGTGTGCGGCGCGGTGCTGGTCGCACTGTTGATGACCCGCCGGCCGATCGAGCGGCGGGTGGGGCTCGCGATGTTCGCGGCGGTCGGCGTGTTCGGAGTGGCGACCATCGTGTTCGGGCTCTCGAGGAGCTTCGGGCTGTCGCTGGGCGCGCTCGCGCTCGGTGGGGCCGCGGACGAGATCAGCGTCTACATCCGCTCGATGCTCGTGCAGCTCGCGACCCCGGACGAGATGCGAGGGCGGGTGAGTGCGCTCAGCACGCTGTTCGTCAGCGCCTCCAATGAGCTCGGCGGGTTCGAGTCCGGCGTGACCGCCGCTCTCATCGGCACCGTGCCGGCGGTCGTTCTCGGCGGCATCGGCACCCTCGCCGTCGTCGGAATCTGGATGAAGGCGTTCCCCGCGCTCATGGGCGTCGATCGAATGCGGGAGGTGGCGCCGCGGCCGCCCGCGCCGGGCCCGGCGCAGCCCCTGACGTTGCCGCAAGAGGACGAGGCATCCGGCAGGGGCATCTGGTAGCCTGCCATGCCTTCCGATGCAGACGAGCGCCCGGGCGGCGCCCAAGGAGTCAAGCCATGCAGAAGCGCAGACTCGGCAGAAGCAACCTCGAGGTCTCGGCTCTCGGCCTGGGCTGCATGGGGTTGAGTCATGGTTACGGACCCCCGGTCGAAAAGAGCGCCGGCATCGCGCTCATCCGCGCGGCGGTGGAGCGCGGGGTCACGCTGTTCGACACCGCGGAAATCTACGGTCCGTTCACGAACGAGGAGCTCGTGGGCGAGGCGCTGGCTCCGGTGCGCAAGCAGGTGGTGATCGCCACGAAGTTCGGGTTCGACATCGATACCCTCAAGAGCGCGCAGCGGGGCATGAACAGCCGGCCCGAGCACATCCGGGAGGTGGCGGACGCCTCGCTCAAGCGTCTGAAGACCGGGGTCATCGATCTTTTCTACCAACATCGCGTCGACCCCAACGTGCCGATCGAGGAGGTTGCGGGCACGGTGAAGGACCTGATACGCGAGGGCAAGGTCAGGCACTTCGGGCTCTCGGAGGCCGGAGCCCGGACGATCCGTCGCGCGCATGCGGTTCAGCCGGTCACCGCGGTTCAGAGCGAGTATTCGCTCTGGTGGCGGGAGCCGGAGAAGGAGGTGTTGCCGACCCTCGAGGAGCTCGGCATCGGATTCGTACCGTTCAGCCCCCTCGGAAGGGGGTTTCTGACGGGCGCGATCGATGCGAACACGCGCTTCGACAGCAAGGACTTCCGCAACAGCGTGCCGCGCTTCGCGCCCGAGGCGCGCAAGGCCAACCAGGCGCTGGTCGATACGCTCGGGCAGATCGCGGCGAGAAGGCAGGTGACCCGCGCCCAGCTCGCGCTCGCCTGGCTGCTCGCGCGCAAGCCGTGGATCGTGCCGATACCGGGCACGACGAAGTTGAACCGGCTCGAGGAGAATCTCGGCGCGGCCGCGATCGAGCTGAGCGGCGAGGACCAGCGTGCGATCGAGGAGGCGCTCGAGCGGATTCCGGTGCAGGGCGAGCGCTATCCGCCCGAGCTGCAGCGCGCGGTGGGGCGATGACGAGCGAAGGGCGGAAGGGCTACGTGTTCGCCCCGGCCCCGGTGGCCGCCGTCGGCATCGAGGGCGACGAGCGTTGGTTTCCGATCCGGCGCATCTTCTGCGTCGGACGCAACTACGAGGCGCACGCGCGCGAGATGGGAGCGACGCCGGAGCGCGGCGAGCCGCCCTTTTATTTCACCAAGTCGGCCGTGCACTACGCCCCCTCGGGCGCGACGGTCGCCTACCCGCCGGGCACTCGCAACTACCATTACGAGATGGAGCTCGTCGTGGCGATCGGCGCCCCGGCTCACGGCCTGTCGCGCGAGCAGGCGCTCGGGTGCGTATTCGGCTACACCTGCGGGCTCGACATGACGCGCCGGGACCTGCAGTTCGCGGCCCGCGACAAGAAACGCCCCTGGGACGTCGGGAAGGACTTCGAGGACGCCGCGGTGCTCGCGCCGATCGTTCCGGTGAGCCGCTGCGGCCACGTGCGGGGCGGGCGGATCGAGCTGCGCGTGAACGGAGCGGTGCGGCAGTCCTCCGACGTCGGTCTGCTCATTCACGACGTGGCTGCGGTGATCGCCGATCTCTCGCACTTCTACCATCTGCAGCCCGGCGACCTGATCTTCACCGGCACGCCGGAAGGGGTGGGTCCGGTCGTGCCCGGCGACCAGCTCGAGGGATCGATCGAAGGCGTGGGGCGGATCGCCCTGACGATCGGTCCCCCGGCGTCGAGCTCAGGCGGCGATCGCTGATATCCTCTCCAGAGCGGCGCCGACCGCGCTGGCGGCGGCCTCCGCCCCCAACGCCACGCCCTCGACGGTGAGCACCTCGACATCGGTGAGCCCGATGAAACCGAGGGCGGCCCTGAGGTACGTATCCTGGAAGTTGAGCGCCTGCATCGGCCCGGAGTAGACGCCGCCGCGCGCGAGCACGAGGTAGACCTTCTTGCCCCGCACGAGCCCCTCGGGTCCTTTCTCGCCGTAGCGAAACGTAACCCCCGGTCGCAGGACGTGGTCGATGTAGGCCTTGAGCGTCGAGGGAATGCCGAAGTTGATCATGGCCGCGGCGATGATGACGACGTCCGCCGCCTCGAGCTCCGCAACCAGCGCGTCGGAGCGCTCGAGAGCGGCACGCTGCGCGGCGGAGAGCCGCTCCGGCGGGGTGTTGCGCGCGACCGCGAAGCTTTCGTCGATGTGCGGCAGCGGCTCGCGCGCCAGATCGCGCACGGCGACCATCGAGTGCCCGTGGCCGGCGGCCAGCTTGCTCGCGAGCGCCCGGGCGACCTGAGAGGAATAGGACGCCGCTCCGCGCGGACTGGAGGTGATCAGGAGAATTCGGCTCATCTGCGTTCCTTTGTGGAGGGACCGGGCACGCCCGCGGTGGTTACCTTACAAAACCTGGTACTGAATCAGCGTCAGGTATAGAATAGGTACCGATCATTCCGATCTCAAGAAGGCACTTTGAAATCATCTGGGCACACCCGGGGAACCGCCGCGCTGCTGGAGCATCCCGCCTGCCCGCTGACGCGTGAGCTGCTCACCCGCGTCGGCGACAAGTGGAGTGTGCTCGTCATCGTGCTGCTCGGTGAGCGCTCCCAGCGCTTCAGCGAGCTCAAGCGTTCGGTGGAGGGCATCTCGCAGCGGATGCTCACGTTGACGTTGCGCTGCCTCGAGCGCGATGGACTCGTGGTGCGTACCGTCTTTCCGACGGTGCCGCCCCGGGTGGAGTACGCGCTGAGCGCTCTCGGAACGACGCTGCTGCGGACGCTGACGGAGCTTGCCAACTGGGTGATCGAGAATCGGGAGCAGATCGAGCGCGCCCGCGCCAGCTTCGACCGCCGCGAGTCGGTGCAATCGGCGGCCTTGTCCCGCTGACCCACACCCGCGGCGGATGCGCACCGCCGGCGGACGCTCGCCGCGCATTCGCCGCGCCGCTCCCGAGCGGGATCGATTCATGCGTCTCCGGTGCCGTTCGCGGCAGAGCCGCGCGGATCGAGAGTCGGCACATGGCGGGACGACACGGGAAGAAGGCGGCGAAGCAGGTGAGGCGCGCGATGCACGAGCGCAAACAAGGCACGCTGCGCAGCGGCCGCTCGGGCCGCAAGGTTACGAGCCGCAAGCAGGCGATTGCCATCGGCCTGTCGGAGGCACGGCGCAGCGGGGCGAAGGTTCCAGCCAGGAAGAAGTAGCCCCCTCACGGCCCAGGCTCGGATCGGGCGTAGAATGCGCCTGTGACGAGCTTTCCCTCCGGTCACCTTCTCGCCTTGAGCGACTGGCAGAGCTTCTATGTCATCGTGGGCTCTTCGGCCGCCGCGCTCACGGGACTGACTTTCATCGTGATCACGCTGGCCGCGGACGACCGGGACGGGCCGGGCTCGGCGTCGGCCCGGCTCTCGGGCTTGCGGGTGTTCATCACGCCGACCGCGGTGCACTTCGGGATCGCGCTCTGGCTCGCGGCGCTCATGAGCATGCCGGGGCAGACGGCCGCCTCCCTCGCGATCCTGCTCGCCGGAACGGGCCTGGGCGGACTCGCGTATTGCGGCACGCTGTTGGCCCGGCTCCTCGGGCGAACCCTGGACTACAAACCCTTCGCGTCCGACTGGGTCTGGAGCGTGCTGCTTCCGCTGATCGCCTACCTGGGACTCCTCACGAGCGGCCTGACGATGACCCGCGCGCCCTCGGCATCGCTTTACGCCGTGAGCGGCGCGGCGATGTTGCTGCTCCTCATCGGCATTCACAACGCCTGGGATGTCGTCGTGTGGATGACCACGGAGCGCCACGCGCGCCGGGAGCGGCAGCGCCGCGGCGGCGGGAGCTCCCGCGGCAACCCGCGCTGAGAGCCCGAGGAGGCGGCAACGCAGCCGGTGAGCGCCGCTTGCGCGGGCTGCCCGGACGATCGGCGCCTACGGCTTGCGGGCGGCGGCGAGAAAGACCGAATAGCCGCGATGGTGATGCTCGAGGCGGCAGCAATCGCCGACCGAGACCTCACCGAAGCCCGCGGCCGAGAGCCAGCTCCGCACCGTGTCACGCTCGAATCCGTGGTGCACGTCCACGTCGGGACCGTGGAACGAGCCGTCCTCCGCATCGAGATCCGCGAAGCAGAACCAACCGCCCGGCGCCAGCATGGCGTGAAACGCGGCGAGCACCCGCGGCACGTCCGGCACGTGATGCAGCGTCATCATGCTGAAGATCAGGTCGTAGCGCTCCTCCGGTACGGGGTCGCGCAGCAGGTCGAGGTCGATGGCGCGCAGGTCGAGCGCATTCGCGGCGGCGATCTTGCGCTCGGCCACGGCGCGCATTCCGGCGGAGCTGTCGGCCAGCGTGATCGGTCCGAGCGCATCGCGCAGGCAGAACGACAGCAGCCCCGTGCCGGCGCCGTATTCCAGCGCCTTCATCGACCGCTTGAGCGGAACGGCGCGACGTATCGCATCGGCCACCCGTTCGGCTCGTTCGATCTTCTGCGGATCGTCCCAGCTCTCCGCGCGCGCATCGAAATGGCTCGTCGACGGCTCAGGCATCGTCAGGCTCCGGATTGGCACGACCGCCGGCAACGCGGCGGGCGATTCGGCTGCAAGTGAATTCTCGCGATTCTTGCAGACGTGCTCGGGAGTGTCCATCGCGCGCCCCTGGAGGTCTGCGCCCGCGCCGACCCGACCTCGAGCTGCGCCGGCTCGGATCTCGAGGAATTCGCGGGCCGATATAATCGGCGCGACCTCG
>JAKAZP010000453.1 GCA_021815905.1 Pseudomonadota bacterium
CGGGAACCACCCGATCCCATTCCGAACTCGGAAGTGAAAACGCTCTGCGCCGATGGTAGTGTGCCCCTCGGGCATGCCAGAGTAGGTCACTGCCAGGCTCTCAAGTGCAAGCCCCCGGCGCCGCAAGGCTCCGGGGGCTTCGTCGTTTGCGGCCGCCGGATTCAGGCGCGCAATCAACTTGTTTCTTGCTCGATGCAAGCGCGGCCCCGCCCGGGACCGCGCTCGGGAAACTGTGCGTCATGCACGGCGGCGACCAGCCGCCCTCCGCCACACTGTCGCCGCATTGGGACGGGGGGCATGTGGATCACTTGGCGCTCGGACCTGCGGCGATGGCACTGGGGCTGCTGCTCGCGCCCGTGCCGCTCTGGCGTCTCACGCGGCGGCGGGCCGCGCGCGGCGTGCGCGACGTCTTTCGCGAGGCCTTCCTCCAGTCCCCCGTCGGAATGCTGCTGGTCGACGGCAGGACGCTCGCGCCGGTCGATGCGAATCCCGCGTTCGTGCGCAGCATCGGCTTCGGGATCGAGGAGCTGCGGCGCATGCCGCTCGCGCGGATATTCGGCGACGACGACGGACCGCCCGCGAACCTCATGACACAGCTGGGCGATGCCGGCTCCCGGATCCAGGTGGAGACCGGCCAGCGCTGCCGCAGCGGACCGCCGCTGCACGTCGAGATCGGCGGCTATCGCCTCTCGCTCGGACCGATGTCGCTGCTGCTCCTGACGGTCCGCGACATCACCGTGCGGCGCAAGGCCGAAGCCCAGCTGCTCGAGAAGCAGCAGCACCTCGATCACCTGGCGCATCACGACCAGCTCACGGGACTTCCCAACCGGCTGTTCCTCGCCGCGCACCTTCCCGGGGCGATCGAGGAGGCGAAGCAAGCGGGCACGATGCTCGCGGTGCTGTTCCTCGATCTCGACCGTTTCAAGCACATCAACGACTCGCGCGGGCACGAGACCGGCGACAAGCTGCTGAAGACCGTCGCCCAGCGCATCCGCAACACCACGCGCACGGAGGACTTGGTGGTGCGCATGGGGGGCGATGAGTTCATCGTCGTGCTCAAGGTGGTCGCGACCGCCGAGCAGGTGAGCGAGGCGGCGAGCCGCATCACCGAGGCGCTTTCGGCCCCGGTGATGATCGATGGCCGCCCGATCGTCACGACCGCCAGCATCGGCGTGAGCCTGTTCCCGCGCGACGGCTCGACCATGGGCGAGCTGCTGCGCCAGTCCGACACCGCGATGTACCAGGCCAAGGACCGGGGCCGAAACAACTTCCAGCTCTTCAGCCCCGTCATGGAGCGCAGGCTCAAGGAGCGGATCGCCATCGAGGCGAGCCTGCGCGAGGGGCTGCAGAACCGGCACTTCGACGTCCACTACCAGCCGATCGTCGACATCGAGAGCCGCCGGATCGTGGCGCTCGAGACGCTGCTGCGCTGGCGGCACCCGACCCGCGGCTTCATTCCGCCGGAGCGGTTCGTCGAGGTCGCCGAGGAGACCGGCCTCATCGTGCCGATCGGGGAATGGGTGCTCGAGCGCGCCATCGAGGACGTGGCGCGCTGGCGCGCGAGCGGAGCGGCGGTCGTGCCGGTGTCGGTCAACATCTCCGCGGTGCAGCTGCAGCGCTCGGATCTGCCGGCCACGATCGCGCGCCTCACGCGCATGCACGGGATGAGCCCCGGGATGCTGCAGCTCGAGCTCACCGAGAGCGCGGTGTTCGAGCGGCGCGAGGGCCGCAACGGCGAATCGACGCAGGATGCGATCGCGCGGCTGCGCGAGCTCGGCACGCCCATCGCGATCGATGATTTCGGCACCGGCTACTCGAGCCTCTCGTACCTGAAGCGCTGGCGCGTCGACTACCTCAAGATCGATCGCAGCTTCGTGCGCGACCTGGTCACCGACATGGGCGATCTGGCGATCGTCGAGGCCATCATCGCCATGGCCCGGCACCTGCACATCCAGGTGGTCGCCGAAGGCATAGAGGGCTGGCAGCAGCTCCAGAAGCTGCGCCAGCTCGGCTGCCCCTATGCCCAGGGCTATCTGCTCGCCCGCCCGGTGACGTTCGAGGAGTGCCGGCGCTACCTCACCGGCCGGCCGCTCGACCTCACCGCGCAGGAGCCGCCGCAGCTCGGGGCGACGGGGAGCTGATCCCCGCCGCGGAGGTTTGGCTCAGAACGGGGCCTCCGCGCCCCTCAGCCAGGAACCGACCGCGATCGCGAGTCCGAGCACCGCGCCCGAGGAGGCGAGCACCAGGGGCGTGTCCGCTCCCAGACGCGACTCGAGCCAGGGGAGCGCCAGAGTCACGGCGGCGCCCGCGGCGAAGGCCGCGCCGATCAGGGCTCCGAGCATCCGGCGCCTGACCCGGATGTAGTCTGCATCGAGCGCCGCGAGATGCTCGCGGTTTTCCCGCTCGAGCGCGATCCGAAGCGGCGCGAGGTCGGCCTCGCCTGCCCGCACGATGGCGGCCCGCACGCTCCGGCGGAACGTCTCATCGGGCTGCGGCGGCCGCAACGTCCGCGCGAGCGCCGCATCGAGCGCGCGCCCGAGCACCTCATCGACCCGGTCGTTCTCGCTCATGGCGTTTCACCCAGCCAATCGTCGGGATCGTCGAGGCCGCGCCGGGCGAGCTCGCGCGCGAGCGTCGCACGGGCGCGGAACAGGTGCGCCTTCACGGTGCCCTCCGGACAG
>JAKAZP010000454.1 GCA_021815905.1 Pseudomonadota bacterium
TGCCAACACCGGCACGGGATTCGAGATTCTCGGCAAGGGCGAGCTCAACGCCAAGCCCTTCACCCTGCGGGTGAGCGGGGGACCTCTCATTTGGGCGGAGACTCACAAGCCCTACCCCTTCGACGTTCAGATGATCGCTTCCAATATCCGAGCGAGCGCCCGTGGCGTCCTGCCGAAGCCCTTCGACCTGACGAAGCTCGACGTGACACTCTCGCTCTCCGGCGACGACCTCGCCGACGGTTACTACCTCACGGGTCTCGCTCTGCCGAACACTCCCCCTTACTCGATCTCCGGACGGCTGCGGCAGGTGGGCACGAAGTACGAGTTCACCCACGTGAAGGGCAGGCTCGGCGCAAGCGACATCCATGGCCTCGTGACCGTGGGCTTCAATGCGGGGGTTCCGGTCCTCAGCGCCGATCTGGCCTCGCACGCGCTCGATCTCGCCGATCTCGGTCCGACCTTCGGTGGCAAAGCGCCGAGCCCCGCCGAGGAGGAAGAGGAAGCGCATGCGAGCGGACACCCCTCGAAGGCAGCGGTCCACCACGCACTGGCCAAGAAGGCCAAGCATGAAGTCACCGGCAAGACGGCCAAGAAGGCCGCCGTCAGCCGCTTTCTCCTGCCGACCTCGAAGCTGCAGGTACAGCGCCTGCGCGGCATGGATGCAACGCTCCACTATCACGCCGACGAGGTGAAGGCGCAGAGCATGCCGCTGCGCCGAGTGGACATGCGCCTCCAGCTGCGCAACGACGTGCTGCGCATCGATCCGTTCGCCTTCACCCTGCCCGAAGGCAAGTTGGCCGGCACCGCGATGATCGACGTCCGCCACCGCATCCCCACCGAGCGCCTCGACGTGCGCCTCACGCATGTGCAGCTCGCGCAGTTCCACGCCAAGGGGACGACCCATCCGCCGTTCGAAGGCACTCTGGTCGGGCGCCTGCGCCTGCGCGGCAGCGGCGATTCGATGCATGCCTTCGCCTCGACCGCGACCGGGACACTCTCGCTGGTCGTGCCGCACGGTGAGATCGAGCAGGCGTTCGCCGAGTTGGCCGGAATCGACGTCGCGCGGGGCCTCGGACTGCTGCTCAGCAAGAAGCAGAAGAAAACCCCCGTGCGTTGTGGCATCGCGGATTTCACCGCGCGCGATGGCATCGCGAAGGTCGCGCAGGTGGTCTTCGACACCAAGGTCGTGATCGTGACGGGCCTCGGGGAGGTGGACCTGCGCAACGAGCGTGTGCATCTGCAGCTCACGGGAGCGCCGAAGAAGTTCCGGATCGGCGTGCTGCGCAGTCCGATCGAGATCGGGGGCATCCTGCGGCACCCGGCAGTCGGGTTGAAGACCAGCAAGCTCCTGGCGCAGGGCGCGGTTGCCGCGGTGCTGGGCGCGGTCGGCACGCCGCTCGCCGCCGTCGCCGCATTCGCCGACCCCGGTCTCAACAGGAACGCCGACTGCCAGCGGCTGCTCGTGGATGCGAAGTCGATGGGGGCGCCGCTGCGCACCGCGGCGGTGAAGCCGCACCGGCGCCCGCCGCATCACAAGCAGCGCTGACCGCCGCGTCGTCATCCCCGCACGGCAAAGACAACGAGCGCCGCCCGTCGAGGGCGCCCGCCCGCCGGGCGATGGCATGTCATTTCCGGCGCCGGCGCCTTACGATGCGCAGCATCGAAGGCGGAGAGCTCCATGAGATATCGCAAGTTCGGCCGGATCGGATGGGAGGTGTCGGAGATCGGCCTCGGCACCTGGGCGCTCGGCGGGCAGTGGGGAGCGGTCGATGACGAGCAGTCGCTCGGGGCGCTCAGGCGGGCGCTCGAGCTCGGAGTCAACTTCTTCGACACGGCCGACATCTACGGCGACGGCCGCTCGGAGCGCCTGCTGCGAAGGCTGCGCCGCGAGACCCGCACGCCCTTTCACGTCGCCACCAAGGCCGGCCGGCGCCTCTCGCCCCACGTCGCATCCGGCTACGACCTGAAGCACCTCGGCGCGTTCGTCGAGCGCTCGCTCGAGAACCTGGGCGTCGAATCCCTCGAGCTGCTGCAGCTCCACTGCCCCCCGACCGAGGTGTACTACCGGCCCGAGACCTTCGCCGCGCTCGATGAGCTGGTGCGGGCCGGCAAGATCCAGCATTACGGGGTCAGCGTGGAGCGGGTCGAGGAGGCCATGAAGGCGATGGAGTTCCCCAACGTGGCCTCCATCCAGATCATCTTCAACATGTTCCGCCAGCGCCCCGCGGAGCGCTTCCTCGCCGAGGCGCGCCGCCGCGGCGTCGCGACCGTGATCCGCGTGCCATTGGCCTCCGGGATGCTCACCGGCAAGCTCACGGCCCGCTCGAGCTTCGCGCCCGACGATCATCGCCATTTCAACCGCCGGGGCGAGGCCTTCGACATCGGGGAGACCTTCTCCGGGGTCCCGTACGAGGACGGACTGCAGGCGGTGGAGGAGCTGAAGGCGCTGGTGCCTCCCGGGACCACGCTGGCCGAGCTCGCCCTGCGCTGGATCCTCATGTTCGATGGCGTCGGCACCGTCATTCCCGGCGCGCGGCGCGCAAGTCAGGTCAAGGAGAACTGCGCCGCCGGCGACATGCCGCCGCTGTCGGAGCAGCAGATGAGCGTCGTGCGCTCCGTCTACGACCGCTACGTGCGGGCCCACGTCCACCCGCGCTGGTGAGCCCGGCGCCACGCCC
>JAKAZP010000455.1 GCA_021815905.1 Pseudomonadota bacterium
CGCCCCCCCGGGCGCGAGCCACAGCCGCTCCGGCCGCAGCATCAGCGTGGGCTCCGCGCCCGCCGGGCGGGCGGCAACCCGCACGCCGCGGAGTTCGAACCCGTCCGGGCAGGAGACCACCGCGTGCCGGCCCGCCGCCGCGACCACCCGCACCGGCAGGAAGTTCGAATTGCCGATGAAGCCGGCGACGAAGGCGCTCGCCGGGCGCTCGTACAGATCCCGCCCGTCCCCCACCTGCTCGATCCGCCCGTGGTTGAAGAGCGCGATCCGATCCGACAGCCGCAACGCCTCCTCCTGGTCGTGGGTGACGTAGAGGACCGTCACCCCGGTCTCCACGTGCACGCGCCTGATCTCGCCCTGGATCTCCTCGCGCAGCTTCTTGTCGAGCGCGGAGAGCGGCTCGTCCATCAGCAGGATGCGCGGATCGTAGGCGAGCGCGCGGGCGAGCGCCACGCGCTGCTGCTGCCCGCCCGACAATTGCCCGGGCCGGCGCCCGCGCATGCCCTCCAGCCGGACGAGGCGCAGCATCTCGTCCACCTTGTCCGCGATCTCCGCCCGCGGCCGGCGCCGCACCCGCAGGGGAAAGGCGATGTTCTCCGCGACACTCAGATGGGGAAACAGCGTATAGCGCTGGAACACCATGCCGATGCCGCGCTGGTGGGGCGGCACCGCGAGCAGCGAGCGGCCGCCGAGCAGCACCTCGCCCGCCGAGGGCTCCACGAAGCCCGCGATGATGTAAAGGGTGGTGCTCTTGCCCGAGCCCGAAGGGCCGAGAAAGGTGACGAACTCCCCCTCCGCGATGTCGAGGGAGACCTCGTCCACCGCCTTGGTGCCGGCGTAGCTCTTCGCGATCCGCGCGATGCTGAGGAACGGCGCGCTCACGACGAGGCCCCCCTGCGCACCATGGCCGCGAGACCCATCAGCACCGCGCTGCCGAGCACCAGAAGCGTCGAGACCACCGCGATGTCCGGCGAGAGATTCTGCCGCAGCTCGCCCCAGATGCGCACCGGCAGGGTCTGCAATCCCGGGCTCGCCATGAAGATCGCGACCACTACCTCGTCCCAGGAGGCGAGGAAGGAAAAGATCGCGGCGCTGACCAGCGCGAGCGAGATCGCGGGAACCGTGATCCGCAGCCGCGCCTGCCAGCGGGTGGCGCCGCACAGCACCGCCGCATCCTCGACCGCGCCGTCGAACTGTTCGAGCGCGCTGGTGATCGGGATGATCGAGAACGGCAATGCGAGCACGAGGTGCGCGAGCACGAAGCCGGCCAGCGTGCCGTTCAGATGGAGCCGCAGGAACACGCCGTAGAGCGCGACCGCCAGCACCACCGAGGGCAGGATCATGGGCGTGACGAAGAAGGCGCGCAGGAAGGCGCGCCCGCGAAACCGCCCGCGCACCAGCGCGAAGGAAGCGCACAGGCCGATGCCCACCGACAGCACCGTGACCGAGACGCCGACCTCGAGACTCGCCCGGAGCGAGGAGAGCCAGTCCGGATCGGCGAACACCTGCGCGTACCAGTGCAGTGTCCAGGAAGGCGGGGGAAACTGCAACCACTGCGAGGAATCGAAGGAAAGGGCGACGATCAACAGCAGGGGCAGCAGAAGGAAGAGCGAAAGCAGCAGCGCGGTGCCGCCGAGCAGCCACCGCCACGCCCCGAGTTCGCGATGGTCGAGCAGCATCGCGCGCTCAGCCCCCCGCCGCGCCGCGCACGCCGAACAGCCGCACCTGCACCGCATAGAGCGAGAGCGTGATGGCGAGCAGCACGAAGGCCGCCGCGCCGGCCACACCCCATTGCAGGAGCGATTGCACGAGCTGGGCGATGAGTTCCGCGAGCATCATGTTCGAGGTGCCGCCGAGCAGCGAGGGCGTGATGTAGTAGCCGAGCGCCATCACGAAGATCATCAGCGCGCCGGAGGCGAGACCGGGCATCAGCAGCGGCAGGAACACGCGCCAGAAGGCCTGCCAGCGCGAGGCGCCGCACAGCGCCGCCGCCCGGAACGTCTCCCGATCCAGCGCCGCGAGCGGCATGCGCAGCGACAGCACCATGAAGGGCAGCATGATATAGACCATGCCGATGGTGACCCCGGTGAGATTGTCGATCAGCGGCAACGGGGCCGAGACGAGGCCGAGCGCGATCAGCGCGCGGTTGATCACCCCGGTCGATTGCAGCAGCACCATCCAGGCATAGGTGCGCGCGAGCAGGTTGGTCCACATCGAGAGGACGACGATGCCGAACACCAGCCGCGCCCAGAAAGCCGGCGCCACGGCGAGAAACCAGGCGAGCGGCAGGCCGAGCAGAACGGTCACCGCCGTCACCGTGCCCGCCACCAGGAAGGTGTTGGCGAGCACGCGGTAATAGGTCCCGGTGGCGAGCAGTGCCGCGTAGTTCTCGAGCCCGGGGCGGGGGTCGAGCAGGCTGCGCAGCAGCAGCGCGAGCACCGGCAGGGCGAAGCAGCAGAGCAGCAGGGCGAGCGCCGGCACGGCGGGAGCGAACCCCTCTCCGCGCCCGCGCGCACCGCGCGCCGGCCGGGCGCCGGCCAAACCGGTGCCCTGCGCTTCCCGCACCGCGATCGCGCCCGGAGCCGGCATGCTACTTCGTCTGCCAGGCGTACCAGCGGCTCGCGATCTGGTCGCGATGATCCGCCCAGTACTGCATGTCGAGCGGAAC
>JAKAZP010000021.1 GCA_021815905.1 Pseudomonadota bacterium
CGAGGTATCCGCAGTGACGGCCCATCACCTCCACCAGGAACGCGCGCCGGTGGGAGGAGGCGGTCACCCTGAGCCTGTCGATCGCCTCGAGCGCGGTGTCGAGCGCGGTGGTGGCTCCGATCGTGATGTCCGCGCCGGCGAGGTCGTTGTCGATGGTCGAGGCGATGCCGATCACCGCGAGTCCGCGCTGCGCGAGCGCGAGCGCCGCGGCCTGCGAGCCGTTGCCGCCGATCACGACCAGCGCCGACACGTCGCTCGCGCGCAACCGCTCGATGGCGGTCGCCTGTCCGGCCTCGCCGCGAATCTCCTCGCAGCGTGTCGTGCCGAGGATCGTGCCGCCGCTGCCGATGATGCCGCCGACATCGCGCGGCCCGAGTCTCGCGTAATCCCCGCCGATGAGCCCCGTGTAGCCGTGGCGCACGCCGAGCACCTCGAAACCGCCGGCGATGCCGGTGCGCACGACCGCGCGCACCGCGGCGTTCATTCCCGGTGCATCTCCGCCGCTCGTCAGGACCGCGATGCGCTTCATGTCGCCGGCAGTCTGGGCCGCGGGCCTGCGTAACGACATACGCAGCAATCCCGATCCCGCTGCGCAATTGCCGCACCCGCCACAACTGCGTATGGGCGAGGCGGCCCGAGCGCCTGGACTGCCCGATGCGACCCGGGGTCGCACGAAATCGCAGGAGTCATCGATGCGCGTGCGTGTCGTAGTGGCGGATCGGGCAGAGGCGCGCTTCTATGACGCCGGCGAGGGCGAGCTGCGCCCGATCGGCGCGCTGCGCGCGGCGCTGCCGGCGGCTCTGCGGGGGAAGGTGCTCGGCGGAGGTGCCGAAGGATCTGGCGCATCTCGACCTCGTGCGGGTGCGAGAGCATCTGCCGCCCGAGGTGCTGAGGTAATCCCGGGGAGGCGTGCGCCGGCAGGGCAGGGGACCGTAAACTGCCCGAGTGTCCGAACAGCCGAAGAAGACCGGGGCCCCGGGCGGCCTGCGGGGGCTCCCTCGCGGCGTCTGGGCGCTCGGGCTGGTGAGCCTTTTCATGGACATCTCCTCGGAGATGATCCACAGCATCCTGCCGGTTTTTATCGTGACCGTGCTCGGAGCGGGCACCGGGATGGTGGGCCTCATCGAGGGCCTCGGCGAGTCGACCGGCGCGGTGAGCAAGATGTTCTCGGGCTGGCTGAGCGATCGGCTGGGCCGGCGCAAACTCCTGGTCGGCGCCGGGTACGCGATCGGCACGGTGATGAAGCCGGTCTTCGCGCTCGCTCCGTCGGTGTCGTGGGTGCTCGGGGCGCGGTTCGTCGATCGCGTCGGCAAGGGCATCCGGGGCGCGCCGCGCGATGCGCTGATCGGCGACCTCGCGACGCCCGCTCAGCGCGGCGCGGCCTACGGCTTGCGCCAGTCGCTCGACACCGTCGGCGCCGTGCTCGGCCCGCTGTTGGCGCTCGCGCTCATGGAGCGATTTCACGATCGTTTTCGACTGGTGATGGGCTGGGCCGTACTGCCGGGCCTGGTCTCGGTCGCGCTCGTCGTGCTCGCGGTCCACGACCCCCGCCGAGCGCGCGCCGCGCCCGGCCGCGTACCGATACGCTGGCGCGAGCGTCACTCCCTCGGGGGCATCTTCTGGGCGGTGGTGGCCGTCGGCGCCGTTCTCACTCTGGCCCGGTTCAGCGAAGCGTTCCTCATTCTGCGCGCGAGGCAGCTCGGCATGCCGCTCGCCCTCGTGCCGCTGGTGCTCGTGCTGATGAATGTCGTGTATTCGCTCTCGGCCTATCCGGCGGGCGTGCTCTCGGACCGGTGGGGGCGAGAGTGGCTGCTCGCGGGCGGCTTTCTCGTGCTCATCGCGGCGGATGCCCTGCTGGCGCTCGCGGCGGGCATCGCCACGGTCATGGCGGGAGCGGCGCTGTGGGGACTGCAGATGGGGATGACCCAGGGACTGCTCGCGGCCTGGGTGGCCGATACGGCGCCCGCGGATCGGCGCGCGACGGCGTTCGGAGTCTTCAACCTCGCGACCGGCATCGTGCTGCTGCCCGCGAGTCTCGTGGCCGGCGCGCTCTGGCAGATCGCGGGCTCGCGTGCGACGTTCCTCGCCGGCGCGGGCTTCAGCGCCGCGGGACTTCTCGGGCTTGCGCTGCTGGCTCGGGGGCGAGGAGCTCGAGGGATAACCTGAGCGGCGTCCGGTCCTCGGGAATGCGGCTGAGTCGCATCCCGGGGCCGAGCGCGAGGACGAGCATGGGCTCGCCTCCGGCAGGGCGCGCCGCGGCGCGCACGTCCGGGGAGCTCGAGGTCCCGCGGATGGGACATGCTTCGGGATCGCGCGGGATGCGCGCCGAGGCCATGCGGGTTTCTCGCCGAGCGGCGCTCGCCGAGCGGAGCTTGGCGGCCGGCGGCCATTGCGGTGGATACTATGCCCGTCCATTTCCGGAGCCGGATGATGCGTGAGAGCTCGGCGCTGCTGACCGATCTGTACCAGCTGACGATGACGCATGCCTATTTCGAGCAGGACATGCGTGGGCCGGCCGTGTTCGAGCTGTACGTGCGTCGCCTGCCTTCGTCGCGGCGCTTTCTGATCGCCGCGGGGCTCGAGCGCGCGCTCGAGTGGCTCGAAGCCTTGCGCTTCGACGCGCCGGATCTCGAGTATCTGCGCTCCCTCGGCTCGTTTCCCGAGGAGTTTCTCGAGCACCTGGCCGGGCTGCGATTCACCGGCAACGTTCACGCGATGCGCGAGGGGACGCCGTTCTTCGCCAACGAGCCGGTCCTGCGGGTGACCGCGCCGCTCATCGAGGCGCAGCTCGTCGAGAGCCGGCTGCTCAACATCGTGCACTTTCAGACGCTCATCGCCAGCAAGGCCGCGCGCTGCGTGATCGCCGGGCGCGACCGCAGGCTGATCGACTTCGGGCTGAGGCGCGCCCACGAGGCCGAGGCCGGCTTGCTGGCGGCGCGCGCGGCGTACCTCGCCGGCTTCGAGGGCACGGCGACCGTCGAGGCGGGCCGGCGTTTCGGCATCCCGCTCTCGGGCACCCTGGCGCATTCCTTCATCGAGGCGCACGACAGCGAGGTCGCGGCGTTCAGACACTTCGTCTCGAGCCGGCCGCGGGACGCCGTGCTGCTGATCGACACCTACGACATCCGGCGGGCGGCGCACCGGGTGGCCGCGCTGCAGAGCGAGCTCGAGGCGCAGGGGCGCGGCCGGCCCATTCGGGGGGTGCGCATCGACAGCGGCGACCTGCGCGAGGAGACGATTGCGGTGCGCCGCATCCTCGACGCGCACGGCGCCGCGGACGTCGGCATCGTCGTGAGCGGCGGTCTCGATGAGCAGCTGATCGGGGAGCTGCTGCGGGCCGGAGCGCCGATCGACGCCTTCGGCGTGGGCACCTCGCTCGATGTGTCGGCGGATGCCCCGGCGCTCGATATGGCCTACAAGCTGCAGATGTACGACGGCCTGCCCCGGCGCAAGCGCTCTGCGGGCAAGGCCACCTGGCCGGGCGCGAAGCAGGTGCTGCGCCAGCGCGGCGCGCGCGGCGAGGCGCTCGGCGATGACGTCGTCCTCGAAGGCGAGCGTGCCGAGGGTGTGCCGCTGCTCGAGGAAGTGATGCGCGAGGGGCGTCGGCTCGGGCCGCCGCGCCCGCTCGAGGAGCTGCGTGCCCACTGCGCGCGTGAGCTCTCGAGCCTGCCCCCCCTGGTGTTGGATCTCGCAGTCGGCGACCCCGTCGAGGCTTTCCCGGTGCGGGTGTCGCGCACGCTGCGGGAGCTCGCGGCGCAGGCCGACGCGCGTCTCGAGCCGCAGCCCAGGTGAGCGCCGAGCAGCAACCGGTCGGGGAGGCGCCGCGGCGCGCCGGCGCGGGTGCGCCGCCCCAGGGCCTGAGCGGCGCCGAGGCGCGCGCGAGGCTCGAAGCCGAGGGCCCGAACGCGCTGCCCGAGCTCGAGCGGCGCTCGGCGCTCCGGATCGTGATCGACGTCGTGCGCGAGCCGATGTTTGCGCTGCTGCTCGCCGCGGGTCTGCTCTACCTGCTGCTCGGCAGCAAGGGCGAGGCGCTGGTTCTCTTCGCCTTCGCCTGCCTTTCGGTCGGCATCGCCATCGTCCAGGAGGGCAGGAGCGAGCGGGTGCTGGAGGCATTGCGCGATCTCACGAGCCCGCGCGCGCTGGTGATGCGCGAGGGACGGCAGGTGCGCATACCCGGGAGGGAGGTGGTGCGCGGGGACGTCCTCGTGCTCGCCGAGGGTGACCGCGTGCCGGCGGACGCGCTGCTGCTCACGGGTGAAGATGTGCGGGCCGATGAGAGCCTGCTCACGGGCGAGTCCGTCCCCGTGCGCAAGCGCCCCGCGGCGGCGCCGGTGGCCGAGGCGGCCCCGGGCGGGGACGATCTTCCGGTCGTCTTCTCCGGCACGCTGATCGTGAGCGGCTCGGGATTCGCGGTGGCGACCGCCACGGGCCCGCGGAGCGAGATCGGGCGGATCGGGCACGCCGTGGCGCGCGTGGCTCCCGAGCCTCCGCGCGTGAAGGCCGAGACGCGCGGGTTCGTGGCCGGGTTCGCCGTGGTCGGCCTCGGGCTGAGCGCGCTCGGCGTGCTGCTCTACGGCGCCTTGCGCGGAGCGTGGCTGCAGGGTCTGCTCGCAGGCATCGCGCTCGGCATGTCGATGCTGCCGGAGGAGATCCCGCTCGTCATCACCGTCTTCATGGTGATGGGCGCGTGGCGGCTGTCGCGCTCGCACGTGCTGACGCGCCGCCCGGCCGCCATCGAGGCGCTCGGGGCGGCCACGGTGTTGTGTACCGACAAGACCGGCACGCTGACACGCAATCTGATGTCGGTCGGCTGGCTCGAGCGCGACGCCCGCTGCGCGCTCGCCGTGGACGAGAGCGGCGAGCAGCCCCTGCCGGAGCGGCTCCGGGAGCTCCTCGAGCGCGCGGTGCTCGCGACCCGGCCCGAGGCCGTCGATCCGATGGACCGCGCGCTCGCCCGACTGGCCTCGGGCGCCGGGATTGCCCGGAGCGCACCCGAGCTGATCAAGACCTATCCCTGGGACCCGGAACGGCCCGCACTGGTCCAGGTCTGGCGCGAGGGGCGCGGCCCACTCGAGGCTGCCGCCAAGGGCGCGCCGGAGGCGATTGCCGACCTTTGCCGTCTCGAGCCCGATGCCCGGGAAATCCTTCGCAGCCGGGTCGCGCATCTGGCCGACCGGGGCATGCGGGTGCTCGCCGTCGCCGCGGCGGGGCTTGCCTCGCAGTCCGCGCCCGCGGATTCCGGCGAGCTGCCGCTCGGCTTCATCGGCCTGATCGGCTTCGTCGATCCCCTGCGGGAGGCCGTGCCCGCGGCGGTGGGCGAATGCCGCTCGGCCGGCATTCGTGTCGTCATGATCACCGGGGATCATCCCGCCACCGCGCGCGCGATCGCCGGGCAGGCCGGCATCGACTGCGAGCAGGTCCTGACGGGGACCGAGCTCGCGCCGCTCGATGAGGCGGCGATCGCCGGGAAGGTGCGCTCCGTGGCGGTGTTCGCGCGCATCACGCCGCAGCAGAAGCTGCGTATCGTCGAGGCCTTGAAGAGCAATGGCGAGGTGGTCGCCATGACCGGCGACGGTGTCAACGACGCCCCGGCGCTGCGCTCGGCGCATATCGGCATCGCCATGGGACAGCGGGGCACCGACGTCGCGCGCGAAGCCTCCTCGCTCGTGCTGCTCGACGACGATTTCAATTCCATCGTCAGGGCCGTGCGGCTCGGACGGCGCATCTACGACAACCTGCTGAAGGCGATGAGCTACATTCTCGCGATCCACGTGCCGATCGCCGCGCTCGCGCTGCTGCCGATCGCCATGGACCGGCCGCTGGTGCTGACGCCCATGCTGATCGCCTTCCTCGAGCTGATCATCGACCCGGCCTGCTCGGTCGTCCTCGAGGCCGAGCCGGAAGAGCGCGACGTCATGCGCCGCCCGCCGCGTGATCCGCGCACGCCATTGCTCTCGCGCGCGCTGTTGAAGCGAGGTTTTCTTCAGGGCGCGCTCGCGCTCTGCGCGGTGTGCGGCGTGTTCCTCTACGCCGTCGCGGGCGGTTGGAGCCCCGAAGTGGTGCGCTCGATGGGGTTCGTGACGCTCGTGTGCGCGAATTTCGCGCTGATCTTCGCCAACCGGAGCCTGACCGGCTCCGCGCTGGGCGCCTTCGCGCGCCGCAACCCCTCGCTCTGGCTGAGCGTCGCGCTCGCCGGCGGCGCGCTGGTCGCCGTCTACCTGTCGCCGGCCGTGAGGGCGTTCGCACGCCTGGGCGCACTCGATTGTCCGCAGACGCTCCTGTGCGTCGGCGCGGCGCTCGCGCTGTTCGCGGCGCTCGAGGTCCTCAGGCTGAGCCTGCGGCGCACGGCGGCCCATGAGGGCGCGCCGCGCGCCGCGGGGCGGGGCGCTCAGCGCGTCTGAACCTCGATCTTCCGCGGGCGCAGCTCGGGGCGCTTCGGGATGCGCACCGTGAGCACGCCGTCCTTCAGGCTCGCCTCGATCCTCGTGGTCTCGAGCTCCCCGCTCAGCGCGAAACTGCGGCGGTAGAGGCTCGAGCGCACATCGGCGTACAGCGCCTTCGCCTTGTCCGACAGGTCCAGCTTCGCGTGACCCTCGATGATGAGGTTGTTGCCGTCGATGCGCAGGTTGAGCCGGTCCTTGGAGACGCCCGGCATGTCGGCGCACAGAACGATGCCATCCTTGTCCTCCCGGATGTCGACCGGGGGGCGGATGGGCGCCTCGCTCTGGCGCAGCTCGACGCCGGAATCGGTGCGCGCGGCGCCGGTCGAGCCGCGCCCGGTCATCTCGGTGTTGATTGCCATGTGAGACCTCCGCTGCTTCAATGGATCTCGATCTGACGGGGACGCGCGGCCTCGCGTCGCTCGAGCCTGATCTGCACGATGCCGTCGCGATAGCTCGCGCCCACCCGCTCCGGGTCGATGTCCTCGGGCAGAGAGAGCACGCGGCGGAACTCGCCGCTGAAGCGCTCCTGGCGGTAATAGGTCGCGTGCTGCTCGACCTCGAGGTCGCGCCGGCCGGACACCGTGAGCAGGTTCTGCTGGACGGAGATGTCGAGGGTCTTCGGGTCGATACCCGGCGCGAACAGAAACACATCCACGCGCTCGGGGGTGTGGCCGATGTTCACGGCCGGGAAGCTGCCGCGGGGGAGCGACCGGATCGCGCCCGGAGAGGTCCAGCTTCCGAAGAGCTCGTCCACCTCCTGCTGCAAGCGCCAGAGCTCGTCGAACAGCGAGCCCGGCTGAGTCGAGGGATTACCGAACATGTCAGCACCTCCTGTCGAATCGTTGAGCCGCTCGGGCGGCCAATGTGTGCGGGTGCGCGGCGCGGATTTCAAGACCCGGGTCCCCCGTCCCGGGGACCTCGTCAGCGCGGGGCCGTGGGCTGCGTTTATCGAGAAGCAGGTGCTTGAACAGGGGCGGCTACGTTCGGTCTAATGTCTCGAGCGCCCACCGTGCGCGAGGAGGAGCGATGAGGCTGGCACGATCCAGGCAGGCTGTCGCGGGGCTGATCGCCCTGGCGGCCCTGCTCATGCTCGCATTGGCGCCCGGGGTGAGCCGCGCCGACCCGCCGCACGGCGATCACGGCGATCGCGGCGACCGCGGGCACGACTTTCACGGCGGCGGTCGGCGGGACTTTCACGGCGGCGGCGACCGCGGCTTTCGGGGCCATTTCGAAGGTGATCGGCCGCCCATGCGCACGCGAGGTGGTGTGCGCTTCGGCGCCGATCCACGCTTCGGCGGTCCTCGATTCGATCGGCCCCGCTTTGCCGGGCCCCCCCACTGGGTCGGCCGGGATCCGCATTGGGACGGGGACGGCGGCCCGCGTCCCTGGGTGAGGCCCTGGGGGCCTCACTGGGAGCCGCATTACTGGGTCGGCGGCTATTGGGGCGGCCTATTCTGGCCGCGCGTGGAATTCGACTGGGACTTCCCCTGGTTCCTCGGGGCGCTGCCGCTCGGCTACCAGACTCTGTGGTGGGGCGGCGTTCCCTACTACTACTTGCGTGGCGTGTACTACGTCTGGAGTCCCGATTATGACGAGTACGTGGTGACCGATCCGCCGCCGCTGGGGGACCAGGGCGAGCCGGCGCAGGCTGCGCCGGCGCCGTCGGAGTCCCCCCCCGGGAGCGACCGCGGCGCGCTGAGCCTGTTTGTCTACCCCAAGAACGGGCAGAGCCAGCAGCAGACGCAGAGCGATCGCTACGCCTGCCACGAGTGGGCGGTCGGTCAGACCGGGTTCGATCCGACCAATCCGAACCGCAGCACCGACGCGGCCACGGCAACGCCATCGAACTACAAGCGCGCCGTCACCGCATGCCTGGAAGCGCGCGGCTACAGCGTAAGATAGCCGGAGGATGCCGCCGCCCGCACCGCTCGTATTCCTGTTCGACGTCGACAACACGCTGCTCGACAACGATGCGGTGCAGGATGATCTGAGCGCGCATCTCGAGCGGGAATTGGGCCGCAGCCGTCGCGACCGCTACTGGACGATCTTCGAGGCGCTGCGGGCCGAGCTCGGTTACGCGGACTACCTCGGCGCGCTGCAGCGCTACCGGCTCGAGAACCTCGACGAGCCGCAGCTGCTCACGATTTCCTCGTTCCTGGTCGACTATCCCTTCGCGACGCGACTGTATCCCGATGCCCTCGAGGCGCTGGCGCATTGCCGGCGGTTCGGACCGACGGTGATCCTCTCCGATGGCGATGTCGTGTTCCAGCCGCGCAAGGTGCGCCGCTCGGGCCTGTGGGATGCGGTGGAGGGCCGGGTGCTCATCTATCTTCACAAGGAGCGGATGCTCGATGCCGTGGCGCGCCGTTACCCGGCAACGCGCTACGTCATGGTCGATGACAAGCTGCGCATCCTGACCGCGATGAAGAACGCCTGGGGGGAAGCGCTCACCACGGTGTTCCCGCGCCAGGGGCATTATGCGCTCGATCCGAGGGAGCTCGCCGCCTGGCCGCCGCCCGATCTCACCCTGGAGCGCATCGCCGACCTGCTCGACTGGACGCCGGGTTAGTCGGTCCGGGTATTCGCTCCGGCTCGAGCGTCGCCGCGGGCCGTCCGCCGCCGCGCCCCGAGCTGGCCGGCCCCGCGCCCGCGGCGCTATTCTCCCCGGACACGGCGCGACGCATCGCGCGGGACGTGAAGGAGCTGGCCATGGCGCAGAAGACGATTCCGGACTCGCATCTCGACCTCTTCAAGAAGAAGGCCTTCGCGAGCCTCGCGACGCTGATGCCCGGCGGCCAGCCGCAGGTCACGCCGGTCTGGGTCGACTACGACGGCCGCTTCGTGGTCGTCAACACGGCGGAGGGGCGGCAGAAGGACAGGAATCTGCAGCGCGACGGCCGTGTCGCCCTGTCCATCCTCGATCCCGAGAACCCCTATCGCTACCTCGAAGTGCGCGGGCGAGTCGCCGAGCGCACCGCCGACGGCGCCGATCAGCACATCGATGCCATGGCGCGCAAGTACCTCGGCAAGGACACGTACCCGTTCCGGCAGCCGGGGGAGGTCCGGGTGCTCTACCGCATCGAGCCGCAGCACTGCAGCACCGGCGGCTGAGCGTCCCGCGTCCTGACCGGGCGTCGAAGGGCGTTGCAACCAACAGCGCCGGCGCCGGCGCGGAATCGCCGGGGGCGCACCGGCGCCGCGCCGCCGGGCTTCTTTCGGTTTGCGGCGAGTTCGGTCAGAATTCCCGTCATGCTGCCGGCCGAGACACCCACCGCTGAGCGCACCGGGGGCGTGATCGACCGGCAGGAAGCGTGCGCGAGCATCCTGATCTGCCGTCCGAACACCCGCCTCGGCAACACGCTGCTCATGACCCCGCTCGTGGAGGAGCTCGAGACCGCGCTCCCGGGGGCGCGCGTCGAGATCCTCACCGCCTGTCCCGCCGCGCACGAGATATTCCGGCAGTTCCCGAACGTGCGGCGCGTGCACCAGCTGCCGTTTCGCGGCGTGCGGCACCCCCTCAGGCACCTTCTGACCGTGCTGCGCGTTCGCCGCACCCGCTACGACGTCATCGTCGATCCCTGTCCACGCTCGTGGACTTCGCGCTTTCTCACGCGTCTGCTCGCCGCCCGCACCAAGGTCGGCTTCACGAGCGGCAGCAAGCGCGAGGGGATCGACATCGGCATTCCCTTCCAGGGCGCGCCGCCCCACATGGGCGCGTATCCGGTCTATCTGCTGCGCCGCGCGCTGCTCAGGCGCGAGGAGCGCGCCGTGGCCGAGGAGTTCCCCGCGCTCAACCTGCGCCTCACCGAATCCGAGCGGCGCTTCGGCCGCGAGGAGCTCGAGCGGCTGACGAGCCGTGGCGCGACCGGGCCGGTGGTCGCGGTGGCGACCCACGCCACGGGACCGAAGCGCTTCGAGGTGTCCTGGTGGCGGCGAATGATCGAGCGGCTCCGGGAGCTCGTGCCGGCGGCGCAGGTGATCGAGATCCGGCCCCCCTCGGGCGTCGCCGCGTTACCCGAGCTTCCGGCGTATTTCTCGCGCAGGGTGCGCCAGGTTGCCGCGGTCATCGAGGCGGCGAGTTGTTTCGTGTGCGCCGATTCCGGGCTGATGCACCTCGCAGCGGCGACCGACACCGTGACCGTGGGGCTCTTCAAGGTGACCGAGCCGCGGCTGTATGCGCCCCGCCGGGGAGCGAGCTGCGCCGTGACCGCGAGCGACAGCGCGCCGGAGCGGGTGGCCGAGCGCATCGCGGGTCTGCTCGGGGCGGTCAGCCCCGCAGATGCAGCGGCGCACTGAGCAGCACCGCGCGCTCGGCGCGCGGCCCGATGAGCACCTCGATCTCTCCTGGCTCGAGCACCGGCTCGAGCCGTCGCCCGAGCGAGCGCAGCTCCGGGATGGCCAGCGTGAGGGCGACGGTGCCTCGCTCTCCCGGGCGCAGGGCGATCCTGGCGACGCCACGCAGCTCGAGCAGGGGCGGGGACACCGTCGCCCGTTTCCGGCGCGTGAACAGAAACAGCGTCTCCTCGCCTTCGCGCGCGCCCACGTTCCGTACGTCCACGCACACCCGCACGGTGCCGGTGACGTCCGTCGTGTCGGGCACCACACGCAGGTCGGAGAGCACGAACCGGCCGTAGGAGAGGCCATGACCGAACGCGAACAGCGGCTCATTGGCCTCGTCGAGGTAGCGACTGCTGTAAGGGTTTGCGGGGTCCGCCGGCCGACCGGAAGGCCGCTCGGCAAAATGCACGGGGATCTGCCCGATGGCCCGCGGCCAGCTGACCGGGGTCCTGCCGCTCGGGGAGCGCCTGCCTGTCAGGATGTCGGCGATCGCGTGTCCGGCTTCGCTTCCGGGGAACCAGGCTGCGAGCGTGGCGTCCGCCCGCTCGGCGAGCCAGGGGACGATGAGCGGCCGGCCGGAAAAGAGCACCGCGATCGTCGGAATGCGCGCTTCGGCGGCGCGCGCGAGCACGGCCTGCGCGAGCTCGCGCTGCCGCCCGGGCAGCCCCGGATGCGCGCGCGAGGCGGCCTCGCCGCTCAGCGTCGCTCCCTCCCCGAGGCAGAGCAGCACCGCCTCGGCGCCCTCGCAAAGCTCGAGCGCCGCATCGACATCGTCCGGATCGGAGGCCGCGAGGCCAACACCCGCGGCGTGCCGGATCTCGGCGTGCGGCAGGGCCGCGCGCAGTCCCGCAAGCACACTCACCTGCGCGCCCGGCCCGGCGGCGGACCACCAGGGCCCGCGCATTTCCGCGGAAGCGTCCGCGAGGGGACCGAGCAGCGCGAGGCGAGCGAGATGCGGGGAGAGCGGCAGCGCGCCCTGGCTGTTGGTGAGCAGCACCAGCGAGCGCGCTGCGATGTCGCGCGCGAGGGCGTGGCGCGCCTCGATGTCGGCCGGGGATTCCGCCGATGCGCCGCGGCGGTAGGGGTCCTCGAACAGGCCGAGCCGCGCCTTGAGCGAAAGCACCCGGCGCACCGCGGCGTCGATGTCCTCGAGGCGCGCCGCGCCGCGCTCGAGCGCGAGGGGAAGACCGGACCGATAGGCGCCGGAGACCATGTCGATGTCGATGCCGGCCGCGAGCGCGAGAGCCGCGGCCTCGGTGAGGTCGGCCGCCACCCCGTGTTGGATGAGCTCGGCGATGGCGTTGTAGTCGCTCACGATGAGTCCCTGGAAGCCGAGCCGCTCGCGCAGCAGTCCCCGGAGCATCCCCGCATGCGCCGTCATCGGCACTCCGGCGAGATCCGTGAAGGCCGGCATCACGGCCGCGACGCCGGCCGCGATGGCCGCCGCGAAGGGCGGCAGATGCACCTCGTGCAGCGTGCGCTCGGAGATGTCGACGGAGGCGTAGTCGCGGCCGCCGCTCACCGCCCCGTACCCGCAGAAATGC
This sequence comes from Pseudomonadota bacterium, assembly GCA_021815905.1. The sequence continues at coordinate 12,326 of JAKAZP010000021.1, forward strand.
TTGGCGACCGCCGCGAGCGCCTCGGGGGCCGCGAGGTCCTCGCCCTGGAACCCGCGCACCTTCGCCTCGGCGAGCCGTGCTCCGACCCAGGGGGACTCGCCCGGGCCCTCGATCATCCGGCCCCAGCGCGGATCGCGTGAGACATCGAGCATCGGAGCGAAGGTCATTGCGATTCCGTCGGCGCTCGCCTCCCGGGCCGCCTCGCGGGCCGTTTGCGCCCAGGCCTGCGGATCGAACAGCGCCGCCTCGGCGAGCGGCGGCGGAAACAGCGTGCGGTGGCCGTGGATCACGTCCAGCGCAAAAAGCAGGGGTATGCCGAGGCGGGATTCCTCGACTGCGATGTGCTGCATTTCGCGCGTGGCGCCCGGCCCGATAAGATTGAGCAGACTGCCGATCGCGCCGGCCCGGATGTCATCGCTCGAGTGGCCGGGAATGACAGGTCCGGTCACGGTGTGGCTTGCGGCCATCATGGTGAGCTGGCCAAGCTTCTCGGTCAGGGTCATCCTGCCGAGCAGCCCGTCGATGCGGCTTGCGTCTTCGGGAGCGAGTGGTCTCATGAGGTGTTCCGGCTCGGGCATGGGGGCAGGTGGCAAAGCACGATGATAGATCGCCAGGACGACAGCAACATCATTCCTCCGGAAACCGAAGCGGCGCACGCCGGGCTCGTGCCGCAGCTCGGCATGATCGTGCGCGCGCTGCTCGTCTCGCCTGTGAGCCGCGCGCTGATCCTCCTGATCGTGTCGGTCTTCTTCGTGATCGCCGCCACGGCCTACGGCCAGGTTCGCCTCAACGCCTGGAACCGACCCTTCTACGATGCGCTCTCCCGGCGCGACTTCCACGACTTCATGGTCCAGCTCGGCATGTTCTTCATCATCGCCGGGGGCCTGCTGGTGCTCAATGTCGCCCAGCGCTGGCTGGTCGAGATGCTCAACGTGAAGCTGCGCGAAGGGGTGGTCGGGGATCTCATCCGGGCCTGGATGTTGCCGCGGCGGGCGTTTCTGCTCGCCAACACCGATCCCATGGGGGTCAACCCCGACCAGCGCATCCACGACGATGCGCTCAAGTTCTGCCGTCTGTCGGCGGACCTCGGCACCGAGCTCCTGCAGGCTTCGGTGCTGCTCGTCACCTTCGTCGGCGTGCTTTGGGTGCTCTCGCGGGGCTTCTCGGTCACGATCG
>JAKAZP010000456.1 GCA_021815905.1 Pseudomonadota bacterium
GATTCGAGCTCGCGCGCGTAGCGGTGACCGCTGTACACCGCGTGCGCGATGGCGCCGGGCGCGAGCGCATCCCCGATCCGGGTGACCGAGTGGATCCCCGCCTCGCCGAGCGCCTCGCCCCGGCACATCAGCTCCCGATGCAGCGCATCGCTCGGCAGCCGTGCCCCCACGACCACCAGCGCCCCGCACGGAAGGCGCGTGCGCGCGCGGGTGAACATGTGCACGAGCGTCAGCTCGCCGCCTTCGAAGGACTCGACGCGCGCGAGCGTATGCAGCCCGACGGATGCGTGCGCCAGCGCGCGGTAGGTCTGCGGCTGCTCGTTGGTCATGACCGCCCAGGCGGAGACGTGGCCGGACGGGGTCACATAGCTCACTCGCCGGCCGCTTCGCGCCAGATGCTCCGCGAGCGCCGAGCCCATGTAGTAATTGTCGAAGTCGAACACGACCACGGGGTCCTCCAGCCGTACGCCGGCCGCCAGGTCGTCGGGCGTGTAGACGCCCGGGCCGGCGAGCGTGCCCGCGGGCACCTCGAGCGGCGAGTACAGCAAGGGCACCCAGTGCGAGCCGGTCGCGAGGACCACGTGCGTCGGCCGCAGCTCGAGGATGTCACCGGCGCCGAGCCGGTTGCCGCGATACACGCTGACGTTCGTCAGGCGCTGCAGCTGGCTGCGGCGCCAGTCGAGCACGCGCCCCCAGGAGGCGAGCCCCGGCAGGCGCGTCTCGAAGCGCAGCCGCCCCCCGAGCTGCTCCTCGGCCTCGGCCAGCGTGACTTCGTAACCGCGGCGGCCGAGGCTGAGCGCGCACTCGAGGCCCGCCGGACCCGCTCCCACGACCAGCACGCCGACGCCGCGGCTCGGCGCGGGCGCGATACGCTCCGGGTGCCACTGCCGGCGCCACTCCTCGCCGATGGTGGGATTCTGCGTGCAGCGCACCGGCACGCCGTCGTGCCAGCTCGAGATGCAGATGTTGCAGCCGATGCACTCGCGGATCTCATCCTCGCGCCCCTCGTCGATCTTTCGCGGCAGGAACGGATCCGCAATCGAAGGCCGCGCGGCGCCGATGAGGTCGAGCACGCCGCGGCGAATCTGACCGACCATCGCATCCGGGGAGGTGAAGCGGCCGACCCCCACCACCGGCTTGCCGGTGAGCGATCGGACGAAGGCGACGACCGGCTCGTGGCTGCCCTCGGCCGTGAAGCGCGACGGCGCACAGTCGGTGGTCTCCGAGTCCATCTTCACGTCCCAGAGGTCCGGCAGGTCGGCGAGCCGCTGCACGAGCTCGTGAGCTTCCGATGGCGCGCGGTCACTTTCCCGGCCGCGCAGCTCCTCCAGGCTGATGCGCAAGGCGACCGCACAGTGCCCGCCCACCGCCTCGCGCGTCACTTCGAGGAGCTCGCGCACGATGCGCACCCGGTTGGCGAGGCTGCCGCCATATTCATCCGTGCGGTGATTCCACTCGGGCAGCAGAAACTCGTACGGCAGGTATCCCATGCCCGCGTACACGTACACGATGTCGAAGCCGGCGCTGCGCGCCCGGCGCGCGGCCAGCGCCTGGGCATCGAGCAGCGAGCGAATGTCGTGCCGATCCATGATCCGCGGCCGCTGATTGCCCATATAGCTCGCGTGAGGAGACATCCAGGCCGTGCCCGACGGCGACATGGAGGGGACCCGGTTCAGTCGGTTCATGACCGAGCCGCCTCCGTGCCAGAGCTCGATGCCGGCGAGCGCGCCATGGCGGTGAACCGCTTCGGTCATCATGGCGTGCGAGCGCACGTCGTCTTCGTCCCAGAGGGTCGAGTAGGGCAGGGGGGCGTCGTCGGAGCCCGGATCGATGGAGACGTAGCCCGTGCACACCGTGCCCCAGCCCCCTTCGGCCTTCGTCTCGCGGAACGCCGCGCGCATGCGCGGCATCGCATTGGTCATGCCGCTCGCGTGGGGTACGGCATAGAACCGGTTGCGAGCGGTCACCGGCCCGATCCTGACGGGCTCGAACAGGACGTCGTAGCGGGGATTGCGCGCCATTCGAGCTCTCGGGTCGATCCTCCGCGGCCGCGCGGCGCGAGCGCCATGGGCTGCTGTTGATTGATCGTACAACAAGAGGCCGGAGCCTGCCAGCGCTCCGGCGGCCCCGGGCGCTACTCCTCGGTGATGTCGTCCGTCAACACGGCCTTGCGCCGCGCGATGAAATCGAGCATGGCCTCATCGCGCGCCGGATCGATGCCGGGATCGAGGTAATCCGCCAACATCCGCTTCCACACCCGGTTGGCGCGCTGCTCGGCGGTGAGGCGTCCCTCCTCGGACCATTGCTCGTAGGAGGAATAATCGGCGATCGTCGACTGATGGAAGGCGGTCTCGAAGTTCTCCTGCGTGTGAGCGCAGCCGAGGAAATGGTTTCCCGGGCCGACCTCGCGGATGGCATCGAGCGCCTGGCCGCGCTCGGACAGGTCCATGCCGCGGGCGAGGCTCTGCATCATGGCGCACTGATCGGCGTCCATGACGAATTTCTCGTAGCTTGCGACCAGACCGCCCTCGAGCCAGCCGGCCGCATGGGTCACGAGGTTGACGCCCGCGAGCAGGGTGGGGAGCAGCGTATGAGCGCTTTCGTAGCCGGCCTGGGCGTCGGCCACTTTCGCCGAGCAGAGCGAGCCGCCGCTG
>JAKAZP010000457.1 GCA_021815905.1 Pseudomonadota bacterium
TCCGATCTCTCGCCGGCGATCCGGTACATGAGGAATGCGTCCCCGGCGTCGCTGAAGAGCAGGCGCTTGTCCCCGGTGAGCGCCGCGTTCGCGAGGCTCTGATCCGAGCGCGAGATCACGGCCCGCGCCCGCGCCAGATCTTCCGGGCTCGCCACCGTCGGCTCGGGACGCGACGGCCGCACCACGGTCAGCAGCAGCCACGCCGACCCGAGCACGAGGGCGGCAAGCGAGGCGCGCAGCATGCGCGCGGCCTGCGCATCCGGGCCGAAGCTCGACCACAGTCGAGGCGAGTAGGGGACGCCGCGGTACACGAGCAGGCCGACCCAGATCGAAAGAATGAGCGCCCCGGCGATGCTCGCGGCCCACGCCGGTGTGAACGGCTCATCGAGTATGGCGCTCGGACGATAGAAGGCGCGCTTGCCGAGGGCGAGAATGACGAGCACGAGCGCGAGCACGGCCGCCACCTCGAACAGCATGTTCTCGAGCAGCGACGCGGCGATGCCCGCGACCAGCAGCCACACCGAAAGCCGCCAGGCCGCCTGCACGCGGCGGAACAGCGCGCGCGAGAGCACCAGCAGGGCGACGCCGATCAGGCTCGCCGCGAGGCTCGCGGCGTTCAGCAGCGCGAGCGGCACGTGCCGGGTGAGCTCGGCGAGATATCCGCTCACCTCCGGGATCGAGTCCGCGAGCAGCAGAATGGTGCCGGCGAGGAAGGTGAGGGCGCCGCAGATCTGCGGCGCGAGGGGCGCGACGTAGCGCGCCGCCCGCTCCCGCGCCCGCACGAAGTGGCTGCGCTGCGCGGAGATCTCCTTGTAGCCAAACAGCGTCGCCCCGAACAGGAGCGGCACGAGGTAATACACGGCGCGATAGGCGAGGAGCGATCCGAGGAGCGCATCGGGCGGGACGCTGCTCAGGGTGAGCAGCATCACCGTCTCGAACACGCCGATGCCGCCGGGCACGTGGCTCACGATGCCGGCGATGACGGCGATCGCGTACGCGCCCATGAACGGCATGAAACCAACATGCGCCCCGGCGGGCAGCAGCCACCAGAGCACCGAGCCCGCGAGCGTCATGTCGGTGACGCCGAGCGCCAGCTGCGGCAGCCCGATCGCGGGCCCCGGCGCCCGCAGCGCCCAGCCGCGGATCTCGAGCGCCGCGCGCGACAGCGTCGACCACAGCGCGTAGCTCACCACGGCGGCGAGCAGCAGCGCGCCCACCACCAGCGTCCAGCCGCGCTCGAGGTGCAGCGCGAGCGCGGTCTGCGCCGGGGAGAGAAACAGCGAGATGCCCGCGATGGTGGCGAGCCCGATCGCGATCGAGAGGCTCGAGAAGGCGGAGATGGTCGCCACCTCGATCGCGGTGACGCCCGCGGTGGCGTACAGGCGAAACCGGATCGCTCCGCCGGTGAACGCCGCGAATCCCAGGGTGTGCCCGAAGGAGCTCGCGATGAACGAGGTGAACAGCACCCGTCCGTAGCGCAGGCGCTTGCGCAGATAGCGCAGCGCGAGCAGATCGTAACCGGACAGCGCCCAGTAGCTGACGGCCGTCAGCCCGAGCGCCGCGAGCACGTGCGTGCGCGGGATCGAGGTGAGGTGCGCAAGCACGCTGCTGAAGTGCAGCCGCATGACCTCCAGATGCAGCACGTAGGCGACGATGCCGAAGACGACGAGCGCCGCCAGCGGGCCGATCCACGGCATCAGGCTGCGGCCCTCGCTCTTTCGGGAGCCGTCGCGGTCTGTGTTAGGCACGGCGCCCCAGGCCCTGGTGCCTCAGCGCGAGAGGGGCTTGTAACGGATACGGTGAGGCTGCGCCGCTTCCTCGCCCTTGCGGCGCTTGAAGTCCTCGACGTACTCCTGATGGTTCCCCTCGAACCAGACGACCTGCGAGTCGCCCTCGAACGCGAGAATGTGGGTGGCGATGCGATCGAGGAACCAGCGGTCGTGGGAAATCACGACCGCGCAGCCCGGGAAGCTCGACAGCGCTTCCTCGAGCGCGCGCAGCGTCTCGATGTCGAGATCGTTGGTCGGCTCGTCGAGCAGCAGCACGTTGCCGCCGGATTTCAACACCTTGGCGAGGTGCACGCGGTTGCGCTCGCCGCCGGAGAGCTCCCCGATCAGCTGCTGCTGCTGCGCGCCCTTGAAGTTGAAGCGTCCGACGTAGCTGCGCGAGGGAGTCTCGTAGTTGCCGACCTTGATGAGATCCAGTCCGCCGGAGATCTCCTCCCACACCGTCTTCCTGTCATCGAGCGACTGGCGCGACTGGTCGACGTAGGCGAGCTTCACGGTGGCCCCGATCCGGATCTCACCGGCATCGGGCGGCTCCGCGAGCGTCAGCATGCGAAAGAGCGTGGTCTTGCCCGCGCCATTCGGGCCGATGATGCCGACGATTCCCCCGCGCGGCAGTTGAAACGACAGTCCGTCGATCAGCAGCCGGTCGCCGTAGCCCTTGCGCAGCCGCTCGACCTCGATCACCCGCTCGCCGAGCCGCTCTCCCGGGGGGATGTAGATCTCGTTGGTCTCGTTGCGCTCCTGGAACTCGCGCGAGGCGAGCTCCTCGTAGCGCGCGAGACGCGCCTTGCTCTTCGCCTGGCGCGCCTTCGGATTCTGGCGCACCCACTCGAGCTCGTGCTCGAGCGCCTTCGCGAGCGCCTCG
>JAKAZP010000022.1 GCA_021815905.1 Pseudomonadota bacterium
TGAGCGGCACCGGCGATCGGCTTGTGGGGAGCGCGCCCGAATGTTTAGACTGACCGCGCCAGGAAAGTCGAAGTTGTCTCCACCACCGAACAAGCACATCGCTCTGTACCTGCATGGAGGCTGGCGCTGCGCGAGCACCTACGTGTGGAGCCGATTCCGGCAGAGCCCGCACACCCTCTGCTTCTACGAGCCCTTCGGCGAGCACCTCGCCCGCTGCACTCGCAAGCGCATCCGGCGCGACACGGCGGGCGGCTGGAATTCGCGCCATCCGCAGCTCGCTCGACCGTATCGCGAAGAGTATCTGCCTCTGCTGCGACGGCTCTTCAAGGGCGTGCCCGGCTATCGCGAGCAGTTCGCGTATGCCCGCTACTTCCCCGACAAGGAGGGCGTGGGGCCGGAAGCGCGCTACCTGTCGAGGCTGCTGCGTCTCGCCATCGCGAATGGCCGGCAGCCGGTGTTCGGCTTCTCACGATCGCTCGCGCGCGCGGCGCTCCTGAAGCGGGAGTTGGGCGGCTATCACGTGCTGGTGCGCCGCAACCCGGCGCAGCAGTGGCTCTCGTGCCGCAGCTACCGCGGCCAGCTGCCGCTGTGGTACTTCGAGCTGTGCCACTTCCTCATCCTCGCGCTCGCGCCGCCCGACTCCCCGGCGGGGCGATTCGCTTCGGCGCTGCGTCTGCCGCGGCTCGCCCCCGGGCTCGAGCGCCAGTTCCACGAGCTGCACGCGGCCATCCATCCCTGGAGCGACGAGCTTTCCTACCGGGCGTTCACCGCCGTGTCGCTGCTGTCGCACGCCGCCGCCGAGCCCGCTGCCGACCTCGCGCTGGATGTGGATCGTCTCGGCCGCTCTCAGCAGTACCGCGAGACGGTGCGCGCGCGGATTCTGGCCGACGTCGGTCTCGCGCTGAGATTCGAGGATTGCCGCGTGCCGACGCACGATCCCGCGCGCGTGCCGCTCGAGTACGCGCGGATCGAGCGCGAGGTGAGATCGGCGCTGCTGTCCTTCGGCGCCCGGCTCGCGCCCGAATTGGCCCCGGCGCGGGCGGTCGGCGCCTGATCCGCACAGCACCGGCGCGGTCCGGCGCTGTATGACGCAATACGTGACGCCAATCGGTGACAGCCGGCGACCGCATTACGTATAGTCGGCCGCTGTCATGTCGACTGCGTCACATCTGGCCAGGCTCAATGCTCCCCAGCGGCGGGCCGTCACCTACGGCGAGCCCGTGGCCGAGAAGGGCTACCGGTCCGGCCCGCTGCTCATCGTGGCCGGCGCCGGTACCGGCAAGACCGACACGCTCGCCCATCGCGTCGCGCACCTGGTCATTCACGGGGTGGACCCCGCGCGCATCATGATGTTGACCTTCACGCGCCGCGCCGCCACGGAAATGCGCCGGCGCGCGTTCGAGATCACCCGCGCGGCGCTCGAGGAACCGATGGGGGGGGTGAGCCAGAGCATCGTCCAGCGCATGAGCTGGGCGGGGACTTTCCACTCGATCGGCAATCGCCTGCTGCGTCACTACGCGCGCCATCTGAAGCTCGACCCGCAGTTCAGCGTCGTCGATCGGAGCGATTCCGCGGACCTGATGGACGGCCTGCGCCAGGAGCTCGGGCTGTCGCAGAAGGAGCAGCGCTTCCCGCGCAAGGACACCTGCCTCGCCATCTATTCCCATCGGGTCAACACCCAGCGACCGCTCAAGGAGACGCTCGAGAGTCAGTTCCCGTGGTGCGCGCAGTGGGAAGCGGACCTCACCCGGCTCTACCGCGCCTACGTCGAGCGCAAGCAGCGCTCGAGCCTCCTCGACTACGACGATCTGCTGCTTTACTGGCACATCATGATGTCCGACGCGCGGCTCGCCGCGCACGTGGGCGGACACTTCGATCACGTGCTGGTCGACGAGTACCAGGACACCAACAGGCTGCAGGCCGAGATCCTCCTCGCTCTGAAGCCGGACGGCGCGGGCCTCGCGGTCGTCGGCGACGATGCGCAGGCGATCTACTCCTTCCGGGCCGCGGCGGTCGAGAACATTCTCGGCTTTCCCGACCGCTTCGAGCCGCGCGCGGAAGTCGTCACCCTCGCCCAGAATTACCGCTCCACCCAGCAGGTGCTCGACGTGGCCAACGCGGTCATGGCGGAGGCGCCGAGGCAGTATCGCAAGCATCTGTTGTCGATCCGCGGAGAGGGCCCGCGCGCGCGTCTCGTGACGGTCGAGGATCTGCAGTCGCAGGCCGAATGCGTCTGCAGCGAGGTGCTGAAGCGCCGCGAGGCCAACGTGTCCCTCAAGCGCCAGGCCGTTCTCTTTCGCTCCGGGAGCCACAGCGATGTGCTCGAGGTCGAGCTCGGCCGGCGCAAGATCCCGTTCGTGAAGTACGGCGGTCTGCGCTTTCTCGAGGCCGCGCACGTCAAGGATCTGCTGGGGATCCTGCGCTGGGCCGACAACCCGCGCAACGAGCTCGCGGCCTTCCGGACGTTGCAGCTGCTGCCCGGAATGGGGCCGGCGAACGCGCGCCGCGCGCTCGAGCACCTCGCCGCCCACGAGCACCGGCTCTCCTCGCTCGGCGCCTTCGGTCCTCCGCCGGGCTCGGCCCAGGACTGGCGCAAGCTGACCGAGCTGCTGCTCGCGCTCGCGGACCCGCAGCAGCAGTGGGCCGGCCAGGTGCATCTGGCACGGCAGTGGTATCGGCCGCATTTCGAGCGGCTGTACGAGCACTTTCATACCCGTCTCGGCGATCTCGACCAGCTCGAGGTGCTCTCCGGGCAGTATCCGTCGCGCGAGCGCTTTCTCACCGAGCTCACGCTCGATCCTCCGAACGCCAGCGGCGATCTGGCCGCGCGCCCCACGCTCGATGAGGATTACCTGGTGCTCTCGACCATCCATTCCGCCAAGGGCATGGAGTGGGACACGGTCTATCTGCTGAACGTCGTCGACGGCAGCTTTCCCTCGGAATTCGCCACCGGCCGGGCGGATCTGCTCGAGGAGGAGCGCAGGCTCCTCTACGTCGGCCTCACGCGCGCGCAGAACGACCTGCTGCTGCTCGCGCCGCTGAAATTTCACCTGACCTCGCAGCACCGTCACGGAGACGCGCACGTCTATGGGGCGCGCAGCCGCTTTCTCACCGAGAAGGTGCTGAGGCAACTCGAGGCGACCGCATTCCAGGGCTCGAGCCCCTGCGCTCCGGATGCGCTCGGGGAAGGGGGCACGGAAGCCTCGCTCGACGTCAGCGCGCGCCTGAAAGAGATGTGGTGACGCCCGGGCCGCGCCCCCGGATGGTCAATCGCCGCGGGCGGGCTTGATGAACTTCAGGGTGAAGCGGTCGCTCTCGCCGATCGCGGCATATTTCGCCCGATCGATCGTGCCCAGGCGATACGTCGGCGGCAGCGCCCACACGCCGCCCGGATAATCCCTCGTGTCCCTCGGATTGGCATTGACCTCGGAGGTCGCGACCAGACGGAATCCGGCCGACTCGATCAGCCGGATCGCATAGTCCTGCCGCACGTATCCGCTCTTGGCGCGCGGATCCTGGGGCTTGGAGGGATCGCCCCGGTTGTCCACGATCCCGAGCACCCCACCGGGGGAGAGCGCGCGGTATATGGATCGGAGCGCCTGCCTCGCCGCGCCGAGCGCCATCCACTCGTGCAGATCGCCGAATGCCAACACCATGTTCACCGATCCCGGAGGAACCGCCGGCGCGCCGTCGAGGGGAAAGTCGACGACCTTCACGCGATCGAACAGCGCCGGCTCCGAGGCGAGCACGCTGCGATAGTGGGCGAGGCGCGAGGCGAGGAACCCGCTGGCCGGCGGTGGCGGGATCACCCCCGCGTAGAGCATTCCGCGACGGCGCACCAGCGGCGCGATGATCCGGGTGTAATAGCCCGACTTCGGCCACACGAGCAGCACGCGCGTGCGCGGGCGGATGCCGAAGAACAGCAGCGTCTCCACCGGATGGCGGTACCGGTCCCGGCCGAGGTCTCTTGCCGGGCGGTGAGGGTCGATGACGATCGAATCGAGCGCCTTGGCGGTGATCTTCCGGCCGCCCGGGGTGGCGCACCCGGAAAGCAGGGAGAGGCTCGCCAGCAGGGCGAGAAAGACGAGAGCACAAGCCGCAGTGGTGATTCGCCGGCGCATGGAGCCGTCCATTCTGGATGGGCCCGGCCTGAAAAAAAACCCCGCCGGCGGGCGGGGTTTGTTTCAAAAGTGGAACGACGGGCGGTCAGCGTCGGAAGGGCCCACCCCCCTGCCGGGGTCGCGGGGCCCGCTCCTGAGCCTCGTTCACCCGTAGCGCGCGGCCATTCAATTGGAAGCCGTTGAGGGCCTGGATAGCCCCCTGGGCCTCGTTCTGCGACATCTCTACGAAACCGAAGCCGCGCGGCTTTCCGGTTTCCCGGTCATTGATCAATTTGACCGAATCCACCTTGCCATGACGCTCGAACAGCGCTTTCACATCCTGCTCGGTGGCGGAGAAGGGCAGATTGCCCACGTAGATCGTCGTCATCCGGAAGTCTCTCTTCGCAATGCGGACAGCGGCGAGCCGCACGGACGGCGCGCATGTGCCGCGTGATCAGTCGAACAGGTCAAGGCTACAAGGCACACGATCGGCGAGTTCAGTCAATGCGCGGGCGCTTGGGGCCTGTCGGCCTGCACCTCGGTTCGTGCACGGAAGATACGCGAGGAGGAGGGGACTCGAAGGGATCGACAGAATCGGCGGGAGTCAAGCGTACTCATCCATGGTGGACACGAACGCCACGCGATGCTACTCCGGCCAAATACGATTGGCAAACATCCAATGTAGCATTTCTCCCACACCCCCGGCCGCGCGCCGGGCTCGCGCGCGGGTGATCAGCTGCCGGCCGGCTCGAGGTAGGAGTATCCGTCGAGCTCGCTTTCGTAGAAGCGCTTGAGCATCTGGCTTTCGGCGATCGACATGCGCCCGTCGCGGATGGCCCGCTCGCAGTCCCGTGCCAGCGCCGGATAGAGCTCCGCGACGTCGTACTCCATGTACTCGAGCACGCGGTTGGCGGTGTCGCCCTTGACGATTTCCTCGATCCACCAGCCGCCCTCGTCGTGCAGCCGCACGTGCACGACATGCGTGTCGCCGAAGAGGTTGTGCAGATCGCCGAGCGTCTCCTGATAGGCGCCGACCAGAAAGGCGGCGAGGTAGTACTTCTCGCCGGCTCTGAGCTCGTGCAGCTCGAGGGTCCGCTTGACGTCGCGCAGGGACACGAAGTGATCGATCTTGCCGTCGGAGTCGCAGGTGATGTCCGCCAGCACGCCCGTTCGCGCGGGTCGCTCCTCGAGCCGATGGATGGGCATGATCGGAAAGAGCTGGTCGATCGCCCAGCTGTCGGGCAGGGACTGGAACACCGAGAAATTGCAGAAGTAGATGTCCGAGAGGATCGACTCCAGACCCTCGAGCTCCTCCGGCAGCCGCTCGAGCCGGCGGCAACAGTCGCGCACCTTGGCGCACGTCGCCCAGAACAGCCGCTCCGCGAGCGCCCGGAACTCGAGCGACAGGAGCCCCAGGTTGAACATCTGCAGCACCTGATCGCGGGCGGTCAGCGCATCGTGATAGCACTCGACCAGCCTGCGATCGCTCACGGAGCGGAACGCCTCGAACAGGTCGCGGACCGGCTGCGGCATCTCCTCCTCGCCGGCGTAGTCCTCGTCCTCCCGGCCCGTCACGCGGAACTTGTCGAGCGCCGAGGAGCCGAGGGCATCGAACACCAGGACGCTGTGGTACGCCGCGATCGCCCGGCCGGATTCGCTGATGATCATGGGGTGCGGAATCTCGCGCGCATCGCACACGCTCGCGATGCGGTAGACGACGTCGCTCGCGTACTCGTTCAGCGTGTAGTTCATCGACGAGGAATAATTCGTGCCGCTGCCGTCGTAATCGACGCCGAGTCCGCCCCCGATGTCGATGTACTGCAGCCCCGCGCCCATCCGCTTCAGCTCCGCGTAGACGTGCGCGAGCTCGTTGATGGCATCCTTCACCCTGCGGATGTCCTGCAGCTGGCTTCCGGGGTGGCAGTGCACGAGCTGCAGGCAATCGAGCATGCCGCGCGCCTTGAGCACCCCGAAGAGCTCCACGATCTCGGTGATGAACAGCCCGAACTTCGACTTCTCGCCCGCCGATTCCCGCCACCGTCCGGAGCCTTCGGTGAACAGCTTCACCCTCACGCCGATGCGCGGGCGCACCTGATACTTTTCGGCGTGCTTCAGGATGAGGCCGAGCTCGTCGAAGTTCTCCACCACCGGGATGATGGTGCGGCCGAGCTTGGTCGCGAGCGTCACCGCCTCGATGTAGCTGTCGTCCTTGAAGCCGTTGCAGACGATGAGCCGCTCGGGAGCGTTCTCCGTCATCGCCATCACGGCGAGCAGCTCGGGCTTGGAGCCGACTTCGAGCCCGAAGCCGAATTCCTTCCCGTAGCGGTAGACCTCCTCCACCACCAGGCGCTGCTGGTTCACCTTGATCGGATAGACGGCGGCATAGCGGTTGCGGTACTCGTTCTCGGCGATCGCCTGCGCGAACGCGGCGTGCAGGTGCCTCAGCCGGTGCGCGAGGATATCGGAGAAGCGGACGACCACCGGCGTGGTCAGGTCGCGCGCCTCGAGGCCCTGCACCACCTCGAACAGGTCGATGTCGCGCCCCGGCTGCGCATCGGGGCGCACCACGAGGTGACCGGCGTCGTTGATGCCGAAGTACCCTTTGCCCCACGCATTGACGTGATAAAGCTCGAGCGAGTCCTCGATGCGCCAGGGCTGCGCGGGATTGGGCTTGCGGTTGCCGTTGAGGGCGGACTTGGGATCTGCGGCCACGAGCGAAGGTCCGTTGGAGGTGGCTTCAATTGGCGCGCATGTTCTCATCGCCGCGCGCAGGACTCAAATGGGATTCGCCCGCGGCGGGCCCCGCGGATCAGGTTGCGATCGGCCGCGCCGGGTCGCGGATCCACTCGCTCCAGGAACCGGCGTAGAGTCGGCCGCCCTCGAGCCCGGCCACCTCCATCGCGAGCAGGTTGTGGCAGGCGGTCACGCCGGAGCCGCACATCGCGACCACGGCGTCCGAGGGCTCTCCCGCCAGCACTTGCGCGAACCGCTCGCGCAGGGTGCCGCGGTCGAGGAAGCGTCCCCGCGCGTCGAGATTCCGCGTGAACGGGTGGTTGCACGCCCCGGGGATGTGGCCGGCAACCGGATCGAGGCTCTCGTTGCGTCCGGCGAAGCGGTCGGCCCCGCGGGCGTCGACCAACACCCACTCCCGAGCCGCGAGCCGCCCGGCCGCGAGCGCGTTCGCGACCTCGGTGGTGCTCACGACCATCTCATCCCGAGGCCTCGCCTCGAGCGCCGCCGCGCTCTGCGCGCCGGCGCGCGGGATCCGCGGCCCGTGCTCGGTCGCCAGCCCTTCCTCCTGCCAGGCGGCGAACCCGCCGTCGAGCACCGCGACGCACGAGTGGCCGAGCCAACGCAGCAGCCACCAGAGTCGCGCGGCGTATGCGCCGGGGCCCTGGTCGTACGCGACCACCTGCGTGCGTGGCGAGATTCCCCAGCCGGCGAATCGAGCCGAAAGCGTCGCGGCATCCGGCAGGGGGTGCCTTCCGGAGCGCGGCGAGACCGGACCGGACAGGTCTCGGTCGAGGTGCGCGTAGCGGGCATGCGGAATTCGGGCGGCGCCGAACGCGCTCTCGCCCCAGTCGGGGCGCGCAAGGTCGAACCGGCAGTCGATCACCACCAGCTCGGCGTCATCGAGACCTCCGGCGAGCTGGCGCGCAGTCATGAGCGTCTGGGACATTTCGAGCCTTCCCCGATGCCGTTACAATCGTGACGATATCCTCATCGGGGGGCGGATGGCGATCGAGGTTTACTGGGGAAGCGGCAGCGCGTACTCCTGGCGGGTGCTGCTCGCGCTCGAGCACAAGCGCCTCGCCTATGCGAGCCACGTCCTGCAGTTCTCCAAGCAGGAGCACAAGTCGCCCCGGATGCTGCAGATGAATCCGCGCGGCCGGGTGCCGGTGCTCAAGGACGGCGATTACGTCTGCTTCGAATCCCTCGCCATCCTCTACTACCTCGATCTCAAGTATCCCGATCCCCCCATCTTCGGCACGAGCCCCGAGGAAGCCGGGACCATCATGCGCGTGATCTGCGAGTACCAGGCCTATATCGAGCCGCATCTGCGGAAGATCGTCGAGGCGGTGAGCGCGAATGCCGATCTGCGCGGCGATCCGGTGACGAGCGCCATGCACGCCGCCGCGAGCGAGGCGCGCACCATCGAGGCGCGCCTGTCGAAGTCGGACTGGGTGGTGGGCGAGCGATTCTCCGCCGTGGACATGGTGATCTTCCCCGGCATCCAGCAGCTCAAGCGCGCGCTCGAGAGGCCGCAGGCGCGCGAGCTCGCCTCGCGTTTCATGCCGGTCGAGGTGAACTACCCGGCACTCGGCCGCTGGCTCGCGCGCATCGAGGCGCTGCCGGGCTACGGGCGCACCTACCCGCCGCACTGGTGCACGGACTCGAAGTCGCCTTCGGCGCCTTGAGCGGCCCCGGAGCCGCTTCGTCGCCCGCCCTCGCACGGAAGGGCTGCACGCACACTGCCCGGATTGATACCCTATGACGATCATGAGCGAACACAAGATTCACATCGAGTTTCCGGGCCGGATCCTCATCGTCGGGTTCGGCAGCATCGGTCAGGGGGTCCTGCCCCTCATCCTGCGCCACATCGCCGTCGCGCCCGAGCGCATCACCATCGTCACCGCGGAGGACAAGGGCGCCGCCGAGGCGGCCTCCTTTGGAGTCCGCTTCATCAAGGAGCGGATCACGCGCGAGAACTACCGCCGCGTGCTCAACCCGCTGCTCGGGCGCGGGGATTTCCTGCTCAACGTCTCGGTCGAGGTCTCGAGCATCGCGCTGATCAAATTCTGCTGGGACAAGGGCGCGATGTATCTCGACACCTGCATCGAGCCGTGGCCGGGCGGCTACACGGATCCAACCGTGCCGGCCGGGCGCCGCACCAACTATGCCCTGCGGGAGGAGGCGCTTGCGCTGCGTCCCGGGAATCCGCGCGCCCCGACCGCGGTGCTCACGCACGGCGCGAACCCCGGGCTGGTGTCGCACCTGGTGAAGCAGGCGCTGCTCAATATGGCCGCGGACGCCCAGCTCGATCCGGGAAAGCCGGCATCGCGCGCCGACTGGGGTGCGCTCGCGCAGCGCCTCGGCGTCAAGGTCATCCACATCGCCGAGCGCGATACCCAGGTCTCGGCCACACCCAAGGAGCCCGGACAGTTCGTCAATACCTGGTCGATCGACGGCTTCGTGAGCGAAGGGTCTCAACCGAGCGAGATGGGCTGGGGAACGCACGAGCGGAACTTCCCTCGCGACGGCAAGCGGCACGACTTCGGATGCATGGCCGCGATCTATCTCATGCAGCCGGGAGCCGGGACGCGCGTGCGCACCTGGACGCCTCTCGCGGGGCACTTCCACGGCTTCTGCATCACGCATGCCGAGTCCATCTCGATCGCCGACTACTTCACGGTGCGCGATGGCGCGCACGTGGCGTATCGACCGACCGTGCACTACGCCTATCACCCGAGCGACGCCGCGGTCATGTCGGTCCATGAGCTCGCCGGGCGCAACTACATCCAGCAGGAACGGCAGCGGATCCTGATGGACGACATCACCCAGGGAATCGACGAGCTCGGAGTCCTGCTCGCCGGGCACAAGAAGAACGCCTACTGGTACGGCTCGCAGCTCTCGTTCGCGGAGGCCCGGCGCCTCGCGCCTCACAACAACGCGACCAGCCTGCAGGTCACGGCGGCGGTGCTTTCGGGGATGATCTGGGCGATGGAGAACCCCAACTGCGGGATCGTCGAGCCGGACGAGATGAGCTTCGAGCGCAATCTCGAGATCTGCAGGCCCTACCTCGGGCCCCTGGTCGGTGAGTACACCGACTGGACGCCGCTGCACGAGCGGGAGCTGCTGTTCCCGGAGGATCTCGACAAGACCGATCCCTGGCAGTTCAAGAACGTGCGGGTGACGTGGTAGCGGCGTACTCGATCTTGACGATCAGGTAGGCACGGCTCCCGCCCGGCAGCTCGACCGTCACTTCCTCGTCGAGGGCGCGACGCAGCAGCGCACGCCCGAGGGGCGAGTCCATGCTGATGTAGCCGGGCTCCCGGTCGAACTCGTCGGGCCCCACGATCCGGTAGCGCGACTCCTCGCCGTCCTCGGACTCGAGCGTCACCCAGGCTCCGAAGTACACCCGGCGCGGGTCGGCCGGGGCATGCTCGACCACCACCATGCCCTCGAGGCGCTTGCGCAGATAGCGGACGCGGCGGTCGATCTCCCGCAGGCGCCGCTTGCCGTAGATGTATTCGGCGTTCTCGGAGCGGTCCCCCTGAGCCGCCGCTTCCGCCACGGCCTGGGTGACCCTCGGGCGCTCGGTCCGCCAGAGCTGCTCGAGCTCTTCGCGCATCCGCCGCGCGCCCTCGGGAGTGATGTACCGGGACGATGCGGTCGCGGGGGGCCGGTAGCGGCTCATCGGCAGATCCTGGTTGAAGCGCCGGAGCCGGGCTTCTCCCCGGCCCGGCGCGGCGGCGAGCACGTTTCCGTGCCTGTTACGCTTCACGCTCGCGGTGTGCCGCATGATTATGTGCAGCGCTTCACGGACGGCCGCGGCCCCCGATTCTACGCTTTGCACCGTGGCCACCAAGTACTACACGCACTTCGTGACTGACGGCTCCCGGGCGCCGAACCCCGGTGGCTCCGCCCTGGCGGCCCCCGAGGGAACCAGCGAGTGGAGCGGAGTGGTGGAGCTGCACCGGCCGCTCGAAACCGGCGGCGGCACGCGCGAGTTGCGATCGCTGCTCGCCCAGAGCTTCGATCTGGATTCCGACGACATCCGCATCCTTCACTGGGCGCGGTTGCACTGATATCCCCTAGCGGACTTCCTTCCCTTCATCGAAAGTCCGCTTTCCGGCCCCGGTCCTCACGGACCGGGGTCTTTTTTGGTGCGCCCGATCCGGCGCCCGCACCCGGCGCGCAGATGTCATAATCCCAGGGACGCCGGAATCCCGATCCGGCAGCATCGAGACATCGAGGAGCGGCAGAAGTGGCCGAGCTTTCCGACTGGCTGCAGCTGATGACCGGCGAAATCGCTCGCCGGCTCGAGCAG
Organism: Pseudomonadota bacterium; assembly: GCA_021815905.1. Next base: position 11,152 of record JAKAZP010000022.1, read on the forward strand.
GAGGACCGCGCGCGCGAGGAGCGGGCGCGGCGCACGGCGCGGACGGCTGTGGTACAGTCGGCCCCCGACGCTCAACAACAACAAAGCGGCGGGGATCGACAGAAGTGGCTGAAGGAGGCGCGCCCGGCCTAGAGCTGGCACGAGCCGAGACCGGGCAGGTCATCGAGCGCGTGCCGACCGCCGTCACCGCCTTCGTCGGCCGCACCCTCAAGGGCCCGCCGCAACGGCCGGTAGCCGTCTCGAGTTTCGCCGAATTCCAACAGGTGTTCGGGGGGCTGTGGCAGCCCTCGACGCTTTCCTATGCCGTCGAGCAGTACTTCGAAAGCGGTGGGCGCCGGGCGCTCGTCGTTCGAGTCGCCAATGGCGCGAGGCCGCCGACGCTCACGCTGTCGGCCGGCGGCGCAGCGCTGCGCCTGGCCGGTGTCCATCCGGGCTCGCGCGAGTATCTGCGGGCATCCGTCGATTACGACGGCATCCCCGAAGGCGACGGTGACCGGTTCAATCTGGTGGTGCAGCGGGTGCGCTCGGCGGGCTCCGAGCTCATCGAGGATCAGGAGATCTATCGGCGCGCGAGCGTGCGGCGCGAATCCGGGCGCTTCATCGGCGATCTGCTGCTGCACTCGCGGCTTGCCAGGGCTGTCGAGCCGCCGCCCGCGCAGCGTCCGGACCGCTCCGCACCGGGTCCGGGGGGCAGCTCCGTGGGCTACGCATGCTCGAACCCCGACGGCGACGACGGCGGTCCGCTCACCGATTACGACCTCATCGGGTCGGCGGCCGAGGCGAGGGGGCTGTTCGCGCTGGGCGAGGCGGAGAGCTTCAATTTCCTGTGCGTACCGCCGCTGACACGCGAGCAGGACGTCGGTCTCGGCACGCTGCTGGTCGCGGCGAGGTTCTGTCGCGAGCGGCACGCGCTGCTGCTCGTCGATCCGCCGGCGTCGTGGGCTTCGGCCCGCGAGGCGCTCGGGGCGGTTCGGTCCTGGCCGTTTCGCAGCGACAGCGCGGCGATGTTCTTCCCGCGCGTACAGGCGCTCGATCGGCTGCGGGGGCGGCTCGAGACGTTCGCTTCCTGTGGCGCTGCCGCCGGCATGCTGGCGCGCTCCGATGAGACCTCTCCGGTGTGGCTCGCGGCCGAGTGCGACGAGATGGTCATGCGGCCCGGACTCCGGCCGGCCGCGATCGTGTCCGATGCCGAGCGGCTGCGCCTCTCCCAGGCGGGGATCAACACGTTGGCGGCGGCTCGCGCCGCGCCCGGGCTTCAGGTGAGCGCGCGCACGCTGGCCTCGGGCGGGGGCGCGTGCCCGGACTGGAGGTACCTGTCCGCGAGGCGGCTCTCGCTGCTGGTCGCCTCGAGCGTCGAGCGCGGTACCCGCTGGATGATCCTCGAGCACAACGGCCCGGCGACATGGGCCCGGGCCCGCGCACTCGTCGGCGCCTTCCTCGAGGATCTCACCGCGCGGGGCGCCTTCGCGGGCGCCTGCGCCGAGGACAGCTGGTTCGTCATCTGCGACGAGAGAGTCAATCGAGCCGAGACGATCGCCGAAGGGCGCGTCAATATCCTGTTCGGCTTCGCGAACGCGAGACCCGGGGAGTTCGACGCGTGGCTCCTCAGCCATCATCCGGCCGCCAGCCGGATGCGCCCGGTGTCGGTCAATCGCCTCGCCACCTCGCGCCGGCGCGTCGAGTGGGAGATCGAGACCACCATCCTGCAGAAGATCGCGAGCCGCTAGCGTCGGCCGAGGTTTGCCTGCATCATTCCGCCCGATGATCCAGGGCGAAGCGAACTCCTCGGCGGACACCTCGGCCGCGCCCCCCTCGGACACGGTCTTGATGGGCAGGCACGTGGTCTTCTCTCACGGGAAGGAGAGCGGACCGTGGGGGCGCAAGATATCGTCCCTGGCCGAAGTGGCGCGCAGCGAAGGCTACGAGGCGCACTCGGTCGATTACCGGGGCATCGACGATCCGCGCGCGCGCGTCGCGCGACTCGTGGACTTCAGCAAGGAGCTCTCCGGGGATCTGGTGCTCGTCGGCTCCAGCCTCGGCGGATTCGTCGCCGTTTCGACCGCCTCGCTGATGCATGCGCGCGGCCTGTTTCTGATGGCGCCCGCGCTCTACGTCCCCGGATTGCCCGAGCTGCGGCCCGGCCGTCTCGACTGCCCCGTGGCGGTGGTGCATGGCTGGCGCGACGAGGTGGTGCCTTACGAGCACAGCGTCCGGTTCGCGCACAGTTACCGCGCCGCGTTGCATCTGCTCGAGAGCGATCACAAACTGCACAATCAGA
>JAKAZP010000458.1 GCA_021815905.1 Pseudomonadota bacterium
TCGCGAGCGCCGTGCGCCCATCCAGGCTGATCGCGGTCTTCAGCCGCACCCACGGCCTGCCGGTTCGCATGCGCTTGAGGAACCCCGGATTGAGCTCGGCCGCCTCGGCCTCGAGCAGACCGGGGTAGACTTCGATTCCCGCGCGGCGCAGCGTCTGCGCGCCCCGGCCGCTGACTCGCGGGTTGGGATCCTCCCCCGCGAATACGACGCGCGCGACTCGCGCCGCGACGAGCGCATCGACACACGGCGGCGTGCGCCCGTGATGAGCGCAGGGCTCGAGCGTCACGTAGGCGGTCGCGCCCGCGGCCTTCTCGCCCGCCTGGCGCAGCGCGTTGACTTCCGCATGCGCCTCGCCGGCGCGCTCGTGCCAGCCTTCGCCGACGATCTCCCCGGCGCGAACGATGACGCAGCCGACCCGCGGATTCGGATGGGTGGTCTCGAGGCCGCGCTCGGCGAGCGTGAGCGCGCGCGCCATGGCCGACCGGTCAGACTCGGTGAACATCCCGGCGCCGGCTCACTCGCGCTCGCGCGGCGGCGGGTCCTGCTCCGCCGCCGGCTCCGGCGGCAGCAGCGGCAACTGATCGCGCTCGGCGGCCGGCGCCGGCCGCGGCGCGCGCTTGCGCTCCTCGGCGCGCGGAGCGCTCTCGCGGTGGCTGCGCAGCCGGCGGATCTCCTCGTGAAAGGCCTCCACGTCCTCGAAGTGACGGTACACCGAGGCGAAGCGCACGTAGGCCACCTCATCGAGCTGTCGCAGCTCCTCCATCACGAGCTCCCCGATCGCCCGGGAGGAGATCTCGCGGTCCCCGAGCGAGCGCACCCGGTGGGCGATCCGGCTCAGCGCCTCGTCGATGTCGGCGCGCGGCACCGGACGCTTCTCGAGCGAGCGCTCCATGCCCGCGCGCAGCTTCGCCTCATCGAACGGCTCGCGGCTGCGATCGCCCTTGATGACCGCGGGCATGAGGAGCTCGGCGGTCTCGAAGGTCGTGAACCGCTCGCCGCAGGCGAGACACTCCCGGCGGCGCCGGATCTGACGGCCTTCGCCGGCCAGACGGGAATCCGTGACCTTGGTCTCGAGATGGCCGCAGAAAGGGCAATGCATCGTCGGACCTCGTGGGCCTGCCGTCGGCGCGCGCTCGGGCGCGGGCCGCTCAGCTTCCGTACACCGGGAAGCGCCGGCAGAGCTCGAGCACCTGAGCGCGCGCGCGCTCGATCGCCCGCTCCTCGCCCGAGGCATCGAGCACGTCGGCGAGGAGCTCGGCGACCTGCTCGATCTCGCTCTCGCGAAAGCCGCGCGTGGTGGCGGCGGGCGTGCCGATCCGCAGGCCGCTCGAGACCGCCGGCGGACGCGGATCGTTCGGCACCGCGTTCTTGTTGACCGTGATGTTGGCGCGGCCGAGCGCGGCATCCGCCTCCTTGCCGGTGATCGCTCGCCCGATGAGGCTCACCAGGAACAGGTGATTGTCCGTGCCGCCGGAGACGATGTCGTAACCGCGGCGCTTGAGATGCGCGGCCATGGCACGCGAGTTGGCGAGCACCTGGCGCTGGTAGTCGGTGAACTGCGGCTGCAGCGCCTCGAGCAGCGCCACCGCCTTGGCGGCGATCACGTGCATCAGCGGTCCGCCCTGCGTGCCGGGGAACACGAGCGAATTGAGCTTCTTCGCGATCTCCTCGTTCTCGCGCGCGAGGATCAGGCCGCCGCGCGGACCGCGCAGCGTCTTGTGCGTGGTGGTGGTGACGACGTCGGCATGCGGCACGGGGTTCGGGTAGAGGCCCGCCGCCACGAGCCCCGCCACGTGCGCCATGTCGACCACGAAGTACGCGCCGACGCCGCGGGCGATGGTCGCGAAGCGCTGCCAGTCGATGACCCGCGAATAGGCCGAGAAGCCCGCGATGATCATCTTCGGCCGATGCTCCTCGGCGAGGCGCTGCACCTGCTCGTAGTCGATCTCGCCGGTGTCGGGCCGGATGCCGTACTGCGCGGCGCGGAAGAACTTGCCGGAGAAGTTGACTCGCGCGCCATGCGTGAGGTGGCCGCCGTGATCGAGGCTCATGCCGAGGATGGGATCGCCCGGCTGCACCAGCGCGAAGTAGGCGGCGGCATTGGCCTGCGAGCCCGAATGCGGCTGCACGTTGGCGTACGCCGCGCCGAAGAGCTTCCTGGCGCGATCGATGGCGAGCTGCTCGACCCGGTCGACGTACTCGCAGCCGCCGTAGTACCGCCGGCCCGGATAGCCTTCGGCGTACTTGTTCGTGAGCACCGAGCCCTGGGCCTCGAGCACGCGCGGGCTCGCGTAATTCTCCGAGGCGATGAGCTCGATGTGCTCCTCCTGGCGGCGCCGCTCGCCGGCGAGCGCCCGGAAGAGCTCCGGGTCGAAGCTTTCGATGGTCATCGATCTTGGGAACATGGGCGGCCTTTGGCGCTGCGCGCGAGGGGGCTGGATTGTACCGAACGGCCGCCGAGGCTGCCTCGCCGCGCCCCGGGGCGCGGCGGCGCCCGGGCGGCTCAGCCGATGAGGCTCGAGACCACCGCCGTCCAGGCGCTCGCGACGTTGCCGCGGTTGTAGCCGCCGCCGCCGAGCGCGAGCACGCGTCCGTGGCCGAGCCGGCCGGCGAGGCCGGAGAGCTCGCGCGCCGCCCCCCCATCCCCCC
>JAKAZP010000459.1 GCA_021815905.1 Pseudomonadota bacterium
CAACAACATTTCCGGTCTCGCCTGGAGCGGCGAGGGCCGGACTCTCTTTTATGTGCGCGGCGGCGTGTGGTGGGACGGGGAGCTGCCCGTCAATCCCATGAGCCTGCCGGAAGGTCCTCGGGGCGGGGTGATCTGGGCGATACCCGCGGCCGGGGGCAGTCCGCGGCGCATCGCGGAGGGCTCCTCTCCCGCGCCTTCTCCAAAGGGTGATGTGCTGGTCTTCCTGCGCCGGGGCCAGCCCTGGGTGTCCGCACGCCACGGCCGGGCGAAGGCCGAACCGCTTTTCATCGATCGCGGGCGGGTGGGCTCGCTCACCTGGTCTCCCGACGGCGACCGCCTCGCCTTCGTCAGCGCGCGAGGCACACACGGCATCGTCGGCGTTTATGACTTTGCGCGGAAGACGATCCACTGGGTCTCGCCCGGGATCGACCATGATCGCGATCCCATCTGGTCACCGGACGGCAAGCGGATCGCCTTCATTCGCACCGCCTCGGAGCCTGCCGTGCCCTTCACGTCGCATCGCGAGTGCACGCCCTGGGAGATCTGGGTTGCCGATGCCGATAGCGGCCGGGGTCGAGCGATCTGGCGCGCGGCCGAGGGCGTCGGCAGCTGCTTCAGACTGCTGTTCAACGGCAGGAAGAGCCTCTTCTGGGCTGCGGGCGACCGGCTGGTGTTCCCGTGGGAGGTCACCGGTTGGGTGCGGCTCTATGCCGTTGCCGCTCGAGGGGGAGAGCCCGAGCTCCTGACGCCCGGAAGCTCGGAGGTGTTCGGCGCTGCGCTCAGTGCCGACCGGACGCGCCTGGTGTATTCCTCGAACGAGGGCGATCTCGACCGGCGTCATGTGTGGGAGCTGTCGCTCGCGAGCGGTCGCGCGCGTCAGTTGAGCGTGGGCGAGGGGATCGAGGACATGCCGGTGATCTCACCCGCCGGCCGGGTGCTCGCGCTGCACGCGCAGGCCCGGGCGCCGCTGCGGCCGGTGGAGGTGACCGCGACGGGCATGGTCGATCTCGCTCCCCGGGCGATTCCGGAAGACTTCCCCGCATCCGAGCTCGTGGTGCCGCAGCTCGTCACTTTTCCGGCCGCCGACGGCACGACGATTCACGGTCAACTGTTCGTGCCCCGAGGCACGGTGGCGCAGGGTCCCGCGCTGCTCTTCTTTCACGGCGGCCCGACCGAGCGGCAGATGTTCGCGGCGTGGGACCCGTTCGAGACGCACACTCACCTCTATGAGTCGAGTCAGTACCTCGCCAATCACGGCTATGTCGTGCTGTCGGTGAACTACCGCGGCGGCGCCGGCTACGGCTTCGAATATCGCGAGCCGCCCGGCTTCGGCGCCGGCGGAGCGAGCGAGCTCGAGGATATCGTCGCCGCGGCGAGCTACATGCGCTCGCGTCCCGACGTCGATCCGAAGCGACTCGGGGTGTGGGGTGGAAGCTATGGCGGAAGGATGACGCTGCTCGCGCTGTCGCGCGCGCCGCAATACTTCGCCGCCGGTGTCAGTTATGCGGGCATCTACGACTGGCTCACCATGCCGCAGTTCGAGTTGAGCGGTGACCCGAGCGGGCATCATGCGATCGAGAATCTGGCGCACGGCTCGGGTGCGGTGGCGCACCTGGACGGATGGCGGGCTCCGGTGCTGCTCATGCTGGGAGATGCGGACCCCATCGTCAACGTGGAGCAGACCCGTGACCTCGCCGCGGTGCTGCGCCGCAAGGGTATTCCGGTCGATATCCTCGCGATCCCCGATGAAGTGCACTTCCTGCTGCGGGCGAGCTCCTGGGAGGAGGTGTTCACGGCGGCGCGGGAATACTTCGATCGGCGTCTGAAGTGATCGCGGCGCGCGGACCGGCTGGATCGAGCGAAGAACCGGGAATGAGGGGGCGGAGAATGCGGTACCTGACTCCGGGCTCGCTGGCACTCGCCGGCGCCTGGATCCTTTCGGCTACGGCGATCGCCTTCGCACAGGTGCCGCCGCCGATGAGCTTCGTGACCGGGCACGTCGGCGTCTTCGGCGGCGAGCGGATCCGATACCAGGCGACCGTCGAGCGCTTCGTCGAGAAGCGCGGGGGCAAGGCGGCCATCAGTCTGGTGACGACTTCCTACGTCCGCCGGGGCCACGTCGATGAGGCGCACCGGCCGCTCCTGTTCATCTTCAACGGCGGTCCGAGCGCGTCCGCCTTCGAGCTGCACATGGAGCTCGGGCCGATGATCCCGGGCGCGAAAGGCGCTCGAGCGGCGAAGGGCGGCGGCGGCTTCGTCGACAACCCGGACAGTCCCCTCGATGCCGCCGATCTGATATTCCTCGACCCGGCGGAGACCGGCTTCAGCCGCATCCTGCCCGGAGGCAGCCGCGCATACTATTATTCGGTCCACGGAGACGCGGAGTCCCTGGCGCGCCTCATCGTGGCCTGGGTGCACCGGCACGAGCGCGAGCGCTCGCCGATCTATCTTCTCGGGGAAAGCTACGGCTCCGTACGCGCCGTGGTGATGGCGAGGATGCTCGAGAAGCGGATGCCGGTGAGCGGCGTGATCCTGTTCGGCGACTCGCTGCCGATCAGTGAGACCTCGCACGGCATCGTGGGCGCCGCCACGGCGCTTCCCATGGAAGCGATGGCGGCGGCCTACCACGGCATGGTCGCCACCCACG
>JAKAZP010000023.1 GCA_021815905.1 Pseudomonadota bacterium
GTTACCGCCTCGCGCAGCTGTATCTCGATCTCGAGGAGACCGAGCGGGTGTTCGCCGGCCGCTGGCTCTGGTCGTGCGGCGCCCGCAACGTTGCCGAATTTCGCCGCCGCGACTATCTCGCGCCGCACGATCTGCCGCTCACCGAGGCCGTCAAGCGGCTCGTCGAGCGTGACACCGGCCGCCGCCCCGCGGGGCCGGTGCGCCTCCTGACACATCCCCGATACGCGGGCTACCTCTTCAATCCGGTCAGCTTCTACTACTGCTTCGGGGCTGATGGGGCGGCGCTGAGCGCCATCGTCGCCGAGATCACCAACACGCCCTGGGGCGAGCGCCATGCCTACGTGCTGCCGGTCGACTCCGCGCGGCGCCGCCGGGCTGATTGGGAATGGACGTTCCCGAAGACGTTTCACGTCTCCCCGTTCCTCGGGCTGAGACGCGATTACGCCTGGCGGTTCACGGCTCCGGGGGAGCGTCTCGAGGTGGACATGAGCGTGCTGTGCGCCGGGAAGCCCGAGCTTCGAGCGACCCTCAGCCTCGCGCGGCGGCCGCTGACCGGCGCCAATCTCGCACGGCTCCTGTGGCGCTATCCGCTGATGACCGGCAAGGTCATCGGCGCCATCCACTGGGAAGCGCTGCGCCTGTGGCTCAAACGCATTCCCTTCCACGATCACCCCGGCAATCCCCGGGGCATCCCATGAACGCTGCCGCCAACTCTTATCCAACACCCAACATAGGGTCCCTGGAGCGATTCCTGCGGGCACGCCTGCTCGCGCGCCTCGCGCGCCTGTCCCACGGACGACTGCAACTGCGCGACTCCCGTGGAACGGTCGAGCTCGGCGTGGCATCGGATCCGGCGCTCCCGCGCGTGCTACTCGAAGTGCTCGACCCCGTCTTCTACCTTCTGGTGGCCGCCGGCGGCAGCGTCGGGGCCGGCGAGGCGTACATGCAGGGGGCTTGGCGGTGCAGCGCGCCGGGGTTGGACGCGGGGCAGTCGCTGGTCGCGCTCGTACGGCTGCTGCTGCGCAATCGGGCGCTGCTCGATGGCCTGGAGTCGGGCCTCGCCCGGGCGGTAGGGGCGGCGCTGCGCGCATGGCACGCGGCGCGACGCAACACCCGGGAGGGCAGCCGGCGCAACATCGCCGCCCACTACGACCTGGGGAACGACTTCTTCGGTCTGTTCCTGTCGGCGGATCTGATGTACTCCTCGGCGCTCTGGCAGGGCGACGGCGACACCCTCGAGGCCGCCTCGACGCGCAAGCTCGAGAGGATCTGCCGCAGACTGCAATTGCTGTCATCCGATCACGTGGTCGAGATCGGCACGGGGTGGGGCGGCTTCGCGCTCCATGCCGCGCGCCACTACGGCTGCAGAGTGACGACCACCACGATCTCCCGCGAGCAGTACGCCGTCGCGAAGGCGCGGGTGGCCGAGGCGGGCCTGGAGGGGCGGGTCGAGGTCCGCCTCGATGACTATCGCGATCTCACCGGACGCTACGACAAGCTCGTTTCGATCGAGATGATCGAGGCGGTGGGCGCGCCGTATCTCGGGGAGTACTTCCGCACGATCGATCGGCTGCTGAAACCCGACGGGCTCGCGCTCCTGCAGGCGATCACGATCGAGGACCATCGCTACCGCATGGCCTTGCGCTCGGTGGACTTCATCAAGCGCCACGTGTTCCCCGGCAGCTTCATCCCGTCGGTGAGCGCGTTGCTCGCGGCCAAGACGCGGGTGAGCGATCTCGGCCTGGTCGCGCTCGAGGAGTTCGGCGATTCCTATGCGCGCACGCTGGCGGCCTGGCGCGAGCGCTTCCTCGCGCGCCTGCCGCGGGTTCGCGCCCAGGGATTCGACGAGCGGTTCATCCGGCTCTGGGAATTCTATCTCTCCTACTGCGAGGGGGGCTTCCGTGAGCGCTCGATCGGTGTCGCGCACCTGCTGTTCGCCAAGCCGGGATGGCGGCGGCTCGAGCCGATCGTCGACCGGGAGCGCCGATGAGGATGTTCTGGGTCACGCTTCTCGCCTATGAGCTCGTCTGGCTCGCGGCGGTCGTTGGCGCCGGCCACGGGCGGGTCTGGCCCGGCGTGGCCGCGGCGGGGGCGTTCGCCGCCTGGCGGCTGGCCGCTTCGCGCCTGCGGCGCATCGAGCTGCGACTCGTTGCCGTGACCGTGGCGGTGGCTCTCGTCCTGGAAGGACTTTGGGTGGGCTCCGGACTGATCGCCTACTCGGCGCCCTGGCCTCTGCCCAACGCTCCCGCGTGGCTGATCGCTCTCTGGGTGGCGTTTGCCCTGACGCTCGTGCCCCTCTTCGGGCATCTGCACGGGCGGCCGAAGCTCGCCGCGTTGATGGGCGCCGTCGGCGGACCGCTCGCGTATGCGGGCGCCGCGAGCGCGCATGCATTGCGCTTTCCAACACCGCCCAGGGACAGTCTCGCGGCGGTATCCCTCGGATGGGCCATCGCGCTGCCCTTGCTGACGGGGCTCGCCGCCCGCGATTTGCGCAACGGCGCCGCGGGAGAGGCGCGATGAGAGTCGGATTCGGTCTGCTCACGCTCTGGTGCCTCGCGGCCGCTGCGATGTTGGGCGGTTGGCAATGGCAGCGCCGCCGGGTGAACGCGGGCATCGTGGACGTCATCTGGGCCGCCGCACTCGGCCTTGGCGCGCTGCTTCTCGCCGCCACCGGCAGCGGGGCTCGCGCCCCGCGCGCGGGGCTCGCGCTCCTCGCAGGCGCCTGGTCGGCACGGCTCGCGGCGCATCTGTGGCGGCGGGTCGAGCGGGAGGGGGAGGATGGCCGCTATCGGCACCTGCGCTCGCTCTGGGGCGACACGCAATGGCGCTGGTTCGCGCTCTTTCAGCTGCAGGCGCTGTCGGTGCCCGTGTTCGCGCTGCCGTTCGCCGCCGTGGCGGCCAATCCGCGCGCTTCCCCGGCCTGGCTCGCCGCAGGCGTGGCCCTGTGGCTGCTGGGAGTCGCCGGGGAAGCCCGTGCCGATCGGCAGCTGGCCCGCTTTCGCGCCGATCCGGCCAACCGGGGACGCACCTGCCGGGACGGACTGTGGCGCTACTCGCGCCATCCCAACTATTTCTTCGAATGGCTCCACTGGCTCGCCTACGTGGCGCTCGCCGTGGGCTCGCCCCTCCGGGGGCTTTCGTGGCTCGGACCGCTCACGATGTGGCTGTCCCTGCGCTTCCTGAGCGGGGTGCGCTGGACCGAGGCGCAGGCGCTGCGCTCGCGCGGCGACGACTACCGCGACTATCAGCGCTGCACGCCCATGCTCTTTCCCTGGTTCCCGCGACATTCCCACCCGACAAGGAGCTGATTGCATGCGCAGCGCAGTCTCGGACGTCCCCGAGCTCGAATCCGACCGTCCCGCCGCCGGCCTGCTCGGCCTCGCCGAGCGCGGCCTGGTGCCGGATGTTCTCGTGCGCTTCGGCATCCGGCGCCTGTGCGCGCGCCGGCTGCTCGAGCAGCGCGAAGGCGGGTTGGAATCCCAGGAGGAGCGGCTCGCAGCGCATCTCGCGCAGCTGCGGCGCGATCCGGTCGCCCTCCAGCCCGAGGCCGCCAACGCGCAGCACTATGAGCTGCCCGCGGCGTTCTTCGCGCTCTGTCTCGGCCCCCGGATGAAGTACTCCGGCTGTCATTTCGCCAGGGGCGACGAGACGCTCGAGGAGGCGGAAGAGGCCATGCTGCGCCTTTACTGCGAGCGCGCCGGCCTCGCCGACGGCCAGGAAATCCTCGAGCTCGGCTGCGGATGGGGATCATTGACGCTGTGGATGGCGGAGCGTTATCCCGCCGCGCGCATCACCGCGGTGTCCAACTCCGCCAGCCAGCGGCGCCACATCGAGGCGCAATGCCGCGAGCGCGGCCTCGACAACGTGCTCGTCCTCACGCGGGACATGAGTCACCTGACACTCCCCGGCGGCCGGTTCGACCGGTGCATCTCGGTGGAGATGTTCGAGCATCTGCGCAACTACGAGACGGTGATGAGCCGGATCGCCGGCTGGTTGCGCCCCGGTGGCAAGCTCTTCGTGCACATCTTCGCGCACCGCACGCTCATGTATCCCTTCGAGACGGCGGGTGCGGACAACTGGATGGGCCGTCATTTCTTCACCGGCGGCCAGATGCCGGCGGCCGACACGTTGCTGCACTTCCAGAGACACCTGCGAATCGAACGGCGGTGGCTGCTCGATGGCCGGCATTACGCGAGGACCGCCGATCAGTGGCTCGATCGGCAGGACCGCCACCGGAGCGAGGTGCTCGCCGTGTTGCGCCAGTGCCATGGCGACCGCGCCGAACTGTGGCTCAACCGCTGGCGGATCTTCTGGATGGCGTGCGCCGAGCTTTTCGCCTACGCCGGAGGAAGCGAATGGCTGATCGCCCATTACCTCTGCGAGCGCACCGCGCCCGCCCCGCGCCCCGAAGGACCCGCGACATGACACGCTCCGCCGGGCTGATCGGCCTCTGCCTCGTTCTGGCGCTCGCCTCCTGCCGCTCCGCCATGGCGGAGAAGCCCATCGAGCCCGTGAGCCATGTGAACCTCTCGCGGTACATGGGTCGCTGGTATGTCATCGCGTCGATTCCGACGCGTTTCGGGCGCGATGGCTACGACCAGGTGGAGACCTACCGTCGCGAGCCGAACGGGGACATCCACACGAGCTTCCGCTTCCACGAGGGCGGCTTCGACGGTCCGCCGAAGACGATTCATTCGACGGCGACGGTCGATCGGGGTACCGGGGACGCGGAGTGGGAAGTGCATCTTTTCTGGGTGCTGCGCGAGCAGTACATCGTCGGCTGGCTGGCGCGGGACTACAGCCGTGTCATCGTGGCGCGCGATGCGCGCGACTACGTCTGGCTGATGGCGCGCACGCCGCACATCCCGGCGAGCGCCTATCGGCGCATGGTCGCGCGCGTGCGCGCGATGGGTTACGACGTCGACAAGCTCCGCAAGGTGCCGCAACGGTGGGCGGCCCGCGGCGGCTGATCCCGGGCGGCGGATTCGAGCCATCCGCGGGAGAGGCGCTCTCCCGCCCGTGTTTCAGTATCGAGCGCGAGCGTCGGATCGCGCACCGGCGGAAGGCGGTCGTAATCCCGAGGCTTGGCGTGGCGATACCGGGGGGAGCGACCGTGATTGCGTTCCGGGACCGGGTGCCGGCGCCCCGCACGCGAGACAGCCCGCGCCCGGGCGGCAGCGCGCCGCCGGGGAGGCCTGCTTTCCCGCTGTCGGCCGTGGAGGAAAATCGGGAGCCCGCCCGATGATGAGGACCGGCGGTCCGTCGCGCAGCTCGTGAAAATGTCCGTCGTCCGGATGTGGAGCGATTGCCCACTCGTAGAGCCTGCGGGCGTCTTCCATGACCGGCTTGCGGGGATGGCCGTAATATTTCTTCTGCATCTGCTCGTCGTACAGCCCGATGCATCCGTGCGATGCCGCGTAACCCGGCATATCGCGTCCGTGGAGCCAGAACGCCCTCCAGTCGCTGTTGATGAAGAACCTCAGGGCGTAATGCATCGGATAAGGCGTGCTGTTGTCCGGCAGGTCGTAGAGCGAGGAACTGTGCAGCCGGTCGTAGGCCGTCACCTTGAATGAACCATCCGGAGTGCGGCGCGACGGCGGGTCGTTGGCGCCGGATGCGATCGGAAACGACATGAGGAGCCTGCCGTCGGCATAAGCGCCCAGGAACTGCTCCGTGAGGTTCACGAGAATGAACTTGGGATCGGAATCCGCGGGTGGGTAACGCTGCGGCATCGGCGTAAAATCCTCCACCTGGCGCAGATCTTCGGGAACCTTGATGCGCACCCCGGGATAGATGTGGCGCTGGTCGATGCGATTGAAGCGCAGGACGTCCTGCCAGTCGGATCCGAACAGTCCGGTCAAGCTGTCGTGGCGGCCGATCCGATGGCACGTCCATTTGATGGCGGCATCGCTCGGATAGTGGATCCGGCAGGTATCCGGTACGGGTTCCCCGACCGCCGCAAGCGCGAATGCGCCCGCGAAGAACGCGATCGGCCAGCGGGCGCGGCGCCACCGGGTGTGCCGGTCCGAGTCGATGCGAGAGCGGAAGATCATCGGCGCATGATCGACGTTTTGCCGGGTCGGAGTGCATCGCGGTTTGTACGGATCTGCCTCGAGGCATCGGCGGATCGTCGAGCGGAGCTGAGCGCCGGGGGGCGGCCCCCATGGGCAAGCCTCTGATTCGACGAGCCGGGAGCGGAGCCGTGTGCGCGACCGTGCCCAGAGGGCCCCCACAGGGTCATCCAGCCGTGGCTCCCGGCTCTTCTGCGGCTCTTCCCCCGCGGCTCGCGATCTGATGTAAATAAGCCCGATCATTCACCGGATTGCCGGAGCCGCTTCCATGAAAGTCGTGCCACTGCTCAGGAACGTCTCGCTCGGAGCCTCGGCGGGGGTCGCGCTGCTCACCGCGCTGCCGGTCTTCGGGGCGGTGGGCACGATCACGGCTGCGGGAGCGGTCGTCGGCTCCCTGATCGGCGGCATGGCTGGAGTTCTCGACTCCCTGCGGGAGCAGCGTCGCGAAGTCGAGGTGCGTCGCCGCTGACACTCCGGCCGGCGTCCGCGGCCTCGGCGGTGACTTGGCCCGGAACGGCCGGATGCGGGCGCTCCGGCTCAGCGCCTGCCGATCTCGCTCACGCGCTCGTGGAGCGCGATGCGCTCGAGACTCGCGAACGGCAGGCTCACGAACAGCCCGATGCGGCGGTCGAGGATCCGCAGGGCCTGGTCCATCGCCCACAGCCGGCGCTCCCGATCGCCCTCGATGGCGGCCGGGTCGGGCACGCCCCAGTGGGCCGTCACCGGGTGTCCCGGCCATACCGGGCACGTCTCCCCGGCGGCGCCGTCGCAGAGCGTAAACACGAAATCGAGCCTGGGCGCCTCAGGGGGGGCGAACTCGTCCCAGCTCTTGCTGCGCAGCCCCGCGGTCGGGATGCCGCACTTCTCCAGCACCTCGAGCGCGAGCGGATTGACGCGGCCGGCCGGCCGACTGCCGGCGCTGAAGCCGCGGAAGTCGCCCTTGCCGAGATGATTGAGCAGCGCTTCGGCGAGGATGCTGCGCGCGGAGTTGCCGGTGCAGAGGAACAGGACGTTGTACACGGGACGCGGCGCGGACATGAGTCTGCTCCCAGGGACAGCGCCAGCTCATGCTACAGCACGCGCGAGCGCGCCGCTCGCGCGACGGCTCGTGCCGCACGCGGCGGGCCCCGATGGCGCTCGTCTCCTGCCGCCGGGCGCGCCGCGAGGCGCGCTCTCGGGGCCGAGGCGCAGGCCGTCCGTCGCGGTGTTTGCGTGTTGGGTAGGTACATTCTGCGATTGCGCCGACAGCCCGTTGGCGGGAGTCTTGGAAGCTCGAGAGGCAGCCCGGCTTTCGGGCGTACAGAGACCGGAGGTACACATATGAACCTGGTTCGTTGGGATCCATTCTCGGAGTTCGATACGCTCTTCAATCGCATGATGCCGCGTGCATTTTCCGGGTGGCCGCGCCTGCCCGGCGGAGACGGCGGTCAGGCGGTCGAGTGGTCGCCTTCCGCCGACATCAGCGAGACGGAAAAGGAATATCTCATTCGCGCGGAGCTGCCCGCCGTCAAGAAGGAGGACGTCAAGGTCACGGTGGAGAACGGCATGATCAGCATCGAGGGCGAGCGCAAGCAGAAGAAGGAGGAGAAGGGCGAGAAGTTTCACCGGGTGGAGAGCTTCTACGGCAGCTTCTCACGCAGCTTCGCGCTGCCCGAGGACGTCGATCAGGGCCGCATCAAGTGCGAGAGCGGCGAGGGAGTGCTGACCGTGCACATTCCGAAGACGCAATCGGTGGCCAGCAAGCCGGTCGAGATCAAGGTGCAATAGAGCTTCGAGGGAGCCGCGCGGCTCTCGTCGATGGCCTCGCGCGGGACGGCCAGGAAGGCCGCCTCGCGCAGCTCGTACGGGCCCGGCCCGGCGGGGCCTCACTCGAGGTCGGGCTCGCCGCTGTGCGCGAGAATGAACCTGCGCGCGGCATCGCGCAGGCTCACCGCCGCGGAGAACTCATCCTCGGCGAGCGACGGCTCGATGGGGTTCCCCATGACCGCCCGCACCGGCGTGCGGCGCAACAGCCGCCGACCTTCTCGCAGCAGCGAGCGGGTGCCGGCGAGCGCGACCGGCACCACCGGCACGCCCGCCGCGACCGCGAGCTGAAACGCGCCGAGATGAAACGGGCGCAGACCGGTGATTTCGGTGAACGTGCCTTCCGGGAAGATGACCACGCTGTGGCCCGCCGCGAGCGCCTGCCGCAGGCTCGCGAGCTCGGCCGCCGTCTCGCGCGTGGCGGAGCGCTCGATGAACACGGTATCGAGCCGGCGGAGCCACGCGCCGAGGATCGGAATCGAGGCCAGCTCGCGTTTGGCGACGAAGCGGTGCGGACTCGCGAGCAGCGCGGCGATAAAGGCGCTGTCGGCGTAACTGCAGTGGTTCACGACGACGACGTGCGCTCGCGCGGGCTCCTGCGCGCCGGTGCGCGCGACGGCGAACGGAATCGCAAGCAGCGCAATCAGCCGGCGCGAGCCGCCATGCACCAGTCTCCAGGCCGCGCGCCTTCGTGTCAGGAAAACCCCGAGCGCGACCGGCACTCCGATCAGCAGCACGATGGGCCACGCCTACAGCCCGTAGCCGAGTCGAAGTGCACGCCGCCCGAGCTTCCCGGCGCCCGGCAGCAGTGCTGCCCTCACGAGCCTCAACACCTGAGTCGAAGTCGCCGCCCGCGCGCGCCCGAGCGAGCCGTCCTCGTAGGCCGCGCGGGTGGCCGCGCGGCGCAGCTTGCCGCTCGAGGTCTTGAGGACGGTGCGCGCCGGCGCGAGCAGAACTTCCTCGGGCGGCTCGCCGATCAGATCGATGACCGCCTGGTTGATCCGGGCGCTGAGCGCCTCGCGCCGTGAGCGTTCCGAGAGCGCCGTCTCCGCGACCAGCACCAGCCGCTCGGTGCCGCTCGCCCGCGCTCGCGTTCCGAACGCGGCCACGCAGCCTCTGCGCACCCCATCGAGCGCTGCGACCGCGCGCTCGAGCTCTTCGGGATAGATGTGCCGGCCGCGGCGGATGATGATGTCCTTCTCGCGCCCGGTGATGAACAGCTCCCCCTCGGCCACGTACCCGCGATCTCCGGTGTCGAGCCAGGCGCCGGCGCGAAGTCGGGCGGTCGCCTCGGGATTGCGGAAATAGCCGGACGTCGCGGACGGACCTGCGAATTGCACCCGCCCCTCGGCGCGCTCGGGCGCTTCCGTGCCGTCTGTTCCCAGAATGCGCACGCGATAGCCGGGAAGCGGCCGTCCCGAGGAGACCAGATGCAGCGCGTCGGCGTCACCGTCGCGCGCGGGCACGGCACGGCCTGCGGCGCTCAACTCCTCCCGCCGGATGCAATCGATGCGCGGGCCCCGCCCGAGAGGAGGAAAGGTGAGAGCGACTGCGGCCTCCGCGAGCCCATAGACGGGCGTCATGGCGGACGGCGCGAAGCCGTAGGGTTCGAACCGCCGCGCGAAGCGCTCGATGGTCTGCGGGTCCACGGGCTCGGCGCCGTTGAAGGCGATGCGCCAGGACTTGAGGTCGATACCCGTGAGATCCTCCTCGCTCACCCGCTGCGCGCACAGCTCGTAGCCGAAGTTCGGGGAGGCGGAGAGGGTGGCGCGGTACTCGTGAATCGCGCGCAGCCAGCGTGCCGGGCGGGTGAGGAAGGCCGTCGGAGGCATGAGCACGAACAGACAGCCGTAATAGAGCGATCCGAGCCACCCGCCGATCAGCCCCATGTCGTGATAGAGGGGCAGCCAGCTCACGAAAACGTCGCTCTCGGTGGGATGGATCGCGCGGCCGATCGCGCGAATATTCGCGAGCAGCTGCGCATGCGTCAGGATGACGCCCTTGGGGCTGCCCGTGCTGCCCGAGGTGTACTGCAGCATCGCGATCGAGCCGGGCTCGAGCGGCGCCGGCGGACTCCAGAAGCCGGTCGACGGACCGAGATCATCGACGGCGAGCACGTGCTCGAGGCTCGGCACGCCCGCGCGCAGCAATCGCGCGGCGGAGCGCACCTCCGCCGAGGTGATGAGCGCCACGACGCCGGCGTTGGTGAGGATCCCGGTGTGGCGCCTGATGTGCTCCTCGATCTGCGAAGGGCGAGTCGGCGGATAGATCGGCACCGCGACGGCGCCGGCGAGCAATGCGCCGAAGAACGCCTGCAGATAGCCGGCACCGGTCGGCAGCATCAAGGCGACGGTGGCGCCGCGGCGCACTCCGGCACGGGCGAGCGCGGCGGCGACGGCGCGGGCGCCCGTGCGCAATTCGGCGTAGCTGCGCGATACCGACTTCTCGCCCTCGAGCACGATCACGTGCGTCGCATCGGGGCGCCGCTCGACCTGCCAATCCAACACCTCGGTCAGCGTTCCGGCGCGGTGCGGCGCACCGAGCGGCGCGGCGCGGGCGAGCGCGGTGCTCGAGACCCGCAGGACCGTCTCGCGGCTCGGCTGCGGCACCGCGGCGGCCGAAGAGGCGATGTGCAGCAGGTCTCCCACCGTCTCGACCGAGACGAGCGCGGAATCGGGCAGCCGCACGCCGAAGCGCTCCTCGATCCGGCGCAGCAGCTCGACTCGCGCCAGGCTGTCGAGACCGACATCACGCTCGAGGCGGCTCGCGAGGTCGATGACCTCGGGCTCGAACTGCGCGTGATGCAGCTGCGCGGACAGCGAGCGCACCGTCTCGAGCAGTGCCCCCGGGGAGAGCGGGGTCGCGGCGCCTGCCGCGACGCCGCGCGGAGCGGAATGAGTGGCCATGCGCGGGTGCGGATTGCGGCGGCCGGTTCGCCTGAGCCTCAGAGTGAGCGAGCGGTGGGGCCGAGCACGCGCTCGGCGCGTTGCTCGAAGGCCTTCAAGGCGTCCGCGGCGGATGCGGGCCCGAGCCGATCGAGCCACATCTGCAGCAGGCGCGAGCGTAGCTGGAGCTCGACGCCGAGGGCGACCCGATGGCTGCCGGACTCGCCCGGGTCGAATCGCCAGAGAATGCGGAAGTGCCGGAACTGCGAGTCGTCCGATGTGATCTCGAGCCGCTCGGGCCGTTGCAGCAACGCATGCGAGCGAAACTGAATTCGTACCGGGCCGAAGCCGACGGTCTGCTCGGCGCGGCAGAAGCCGGCTCCGCGATCGTAGACGTGGGCCGAGATCCAGCCCGTGAGGAATTGCGGGTAGCTCTCGATGTCAGCGGCAAGGTCGAACAGGGCTTCCCGCGGGTAGCTCAGCAGACGCTCCGACTGGGCGTTGAGCACGAATCCATCCTGCGGCGCGCGGCGCCGGTGATGCCAGGGAGCACGGCGCTTCCGTGCCCCGGCGCCATCATACTCCAACCGTCGAGCCCCGCCGGTGAAGCCACCGAAGCGCGCCCCGACCGTCGGGCCGGTGCCGTCGACTCCCGGCGCGGTGCAGCCTCAGCCGCTCGGCGCCGGTGTTTGCACGCGCACGCGGTTCTCGACGTCCTGCACGCCGGGGCAGGCGGCGGCCAGATCCTCGATGGCGTGCTTCATGCGCCGCTCGGGCACGGTTCCCTCCAGCACCACCCTGGCATCGCTCACCGCCACGGTGACATTGCGGGTGTCGAGGGAGCGGGCGCGCATGAGCACGTCACGGATGTCCTCGCGCATGCGCGCGTCCGAGCGTTGATAGCCTTTCGGCCCTGTCGCATGGTCCTGCTCGAGCTCCGTCGGCACCTCGGGCGGCTGCTCGCCGTAGCCGGGGACGCCCGTGCCGTGAAGGCGCGGCTCGCTCTCGGGGCTGAAGGGGGGCTTGCCGAACATCTCCTCGCTCGAGTCCGGCGCGATGGGGCGAGGTGTCGTCCCGACGGGAGGATCATGGCTGCGTCGGCCCGCGCACACGGCCGCGGCGGGCGGACTCGCGGTCTGTCTGCCATCATTGTCACTCATGGCGCCGACCTTTCCGCACTGTGCGCAGCGTGGGATTTGCGTGCACCGTCGCCACTGACATCCGCTGCGGCAATCGTGGGAAATCCGGACGCGCCTGCCGCAGACTCCGCCGCGGCGACGCTGCGCTTCACCGCGACGAAGCTGTCGGGGCTCACCGAGATCGAATCGATGCCGCAGTGGACCAGAAACGCGGCGAATTCGGGGTGATCGCTCGGGGCCTGGCCGCACAGCCCCACTTTGGTCCGGCTCTCGTGCGCCGTCACGATCACGCGCCGGATCATCCACTTGACCGCCTCGTCCTGCTCGTCGAAGAGTCCCGCGAGCTCGGAGGAGTCCCGGTCGACGCCGAGCGTGAGCTGCGTGAGATCGTTGCTGCCGATCGAGAAGCCGTCGAAGCGTCGCGCGAACTGCTGGGCGAGGATCACGTTCGAGGGGATCTCGCACATGACATAGACTTCGAGGCCGCCCTCGCCGCGGCGCAAGCCGTGCTGCGCCATGACCTCGAGCACGCGATCGGCCTCGGCGGGGGAGCGGCAGAAGGGGATCATCACCACGACGTTCCTGAAGCCCATCCGCTCGCGCAGCCGGGCGAGCGCGCGGCACTCGAGCGCGAAGCCGTCGCGGTACCGCGGCGAGTAGTAGCGCGAGGCGCCGCGAAAGCCGAGCATCGGGTTTGCCTCCTTCGGCTCGAATTCCGCCCCGCCGATCAGGTTGGCGTATTCGTTGGTCTTGAAGTCGCTCAAACGGACGATCACCGGGTGCGGATGCGCGGCGGCCGCGATGCGCCCGAGGCCGAGCGCGAGACGCTCGATGAAGTATTCGGCCGGATCCGTGTGCCCGCGCGTGAGCTCGGCGATGCGCGCGCGCGCCTCCCCCGGGACCCGATCGGGATGCGCGAGCGCCATGGGGTGGATCTTGATGTGATTGCTCACCACGAACTCCATGCGCGCGAGCCCGACCCCGTGGGCGGGCAGCCGCCACCACCGGAATGCCGCCGCGGGATTCGCGAGATTCAGCATCACGCGAGTGCGGGTGCGCGGAATGTCGGCGATGTCGAGCTCCCTGGCCTCGATGTCGGCGTGGCCCTCGTAGATATAGCCCTGCTCGCCTTCGGCGCACGACACCGTGATGTCCTCGCCGTCGTGCAGGATGCGCGTGGCATTGCCGGTGCCGACCAGGGCCGGGACGCCGAGCTCGCGGCTCACGATCGCCGCGTGCGAGGTTCGCCCGCCGTGATCGGTGACGATGGCCGCGGCGCGGCGCATGACGGGAACCCAGTCGGGGTCGGTGGCTTCCGTGACGAGTATCGAGCCGTCGACGAAGCGGTCGATGTCCTTCGTGCTCGGAATGACACAGACACGGCCGGCGACGGCGGCT
>JAKAZP010000024.1 GCA_021815905.1 Pseudomonadota bacterium
AGGACTGGTGGCCCGCGGACTTCGGCCATTACGGCGGCCTCATGATCCGCATGGCCTGGCATGCCGCGGGCACCTACCGCATCGGCGACGGCCGGGGCGGGGCGGCCAGCGCGCAGCAGCGTTTCGCGCCCCTGAACTCCTGGCCGGACAATGCCAATCTCGACAAGGCGCGCCGGCTCCTCTGGCCCGTCAAGCGCAAATACGGCCGGAGCATCTCCTGGGGCGATCTCATGATCCTCGCCGGCAACGTCGCGCTCGAGTCCATGGGATTCAGGACCTTCGGCTTCGGCGGCGGGCGGATCGATGCATGGGAGCCGGATGAGTCGGTGTACTGGGGCAAGGAGGCGACCTGGCTGGGCGATGAGCGCTACGCGGGCGGGCGCAAGCTCGATGACCCGCTCGCCGCCGTGCAGATGGGGCTCATCTATGTGAATCCGGAAGGCCCGAACGGCAAGCCGGATCCGGCCGCCGCCGCCATCGACATTCGCGAGACTTTCCGGCGCATGGCGATGAACGACGAGGAGACCGTGGCGCTCATCGCCGGCGGCCACACCTTCGGCAAGACCCACGGCGCGGGCGATCCGAAGCTGGTCGGCGCCGAGCCCGAGGCGGCCCCGATCGAGCAGATGGGTTTCGGCTGGATGAGCCGTCATGGTACGGGCAAGGGGCGCGATGCGATCACCGGCGGCCCGGAGGTCACCTGGACCCAGACGCCGACGAAATGGAGCAACGCCTTCTTCGAGAATCTGTTCGGTTACGAGTGGGAGCTCACGAAGAGCCCGGCGGGCGCGTGGCAATGCCGGGCGAAGACCGACGGGCGGCCGATTCCGGACGCCTTCGATCCGTCGAAGCAGCACGCACCCACGATGCTGATCACGGATCTCGCCCTGCGGGTCGATCCGGCCTACGAGAAGATCTCCCGCCGGTTCCTCGCGCACCCGGAGGCGTTCGCGGATGCCTTTGCGCGCGCGTGGTTCAAGCTCACTCATCGGGACATGGGGCCGCGCTCGCGCTACCTCGGCCCTGAGGTTCCGGCGGAGGAGTTGATCTGGCAGGATCCCGTGCCGCCGCGCGACCACGAGCTGATCGATGCGAAGGACGTTGGCGCTCTCAAGGCGGCGATCCTGGCGTCGGGCCTTTCCATCCCGGAGCTCGTCCAGACCGCGTGGGCCTCGGCGTCGACCTTCCGCGGCTCCGACAGGCGCGGCGGCGCCAACGGCGCGCGCATACGCCTCGCGCCCCAGAAGGACTGGGAGGTCAATCAGCCCGTGCAGCTGGCGAGGGTGTTGCACAGACTCGAGGGCGTCAGGGCGGAATTCAACGGCTCGCAGTCCCGCGGCAAGCGAGTGTCGCTCGCGGACCTCATCGTCCTCGGCGGCTCGGCCGCGATCGAGCAGGCGGCGAGGAAGGCGGGACATGCGATCACCGTTCCTTTCGCGCCCGGGCGCACCGATGCATCGGCCGAGCAGACGGACCTCGAGTCCTTCTCCTGTCTCGAGCCGCTGGCGGACGGCTTTCGCAATTACCTCAAGGCGCGGTACACCGTGCCGGCGGAGGAGTTGCTGATCGACAAGGCTCAGTTGCTGACGCTGACCGCGCCGGAGATGACGGTGCTCGTCGGCGGCCTGCGCGTTCTCGGCACGAACCAGGGCCAGTCGCGGCACGGAGTCCTGACGAATCATCCGGGGACGCTCACCAACGACTTCTTCGTGAATCTCCTCGACATGAGCACGGAATGGAAGGCGACCCGGGACGAGAACGTGTTCGAGGGATTCGATCGCGCACGCGGCACGCTCAAGTGGACGGGCACGCGGGTCGACCTCGTCTTCGGGTCGAACGCGGAGCTGCGCGCCCTCGCCGAGGTGTACGGCTCATCCGATGGGCGGGAGCAGTTCGTCCGCGATTTCGTGTCGGCGTGGACCAAGGTGATGAACCTCGATCGCTTCGATTTGCCGGCCGGAGTTTCCGCAAGCGCCTGAGATGAGCGTCGCACCCCCGCGGGCACCCCTGCGGTGGCGGAGGGCGCGCGGCGCGGCGCGCCGTCGAAGGTCGGACCGGCATCGCCTCGGCCACGATCGCGCTCGAGCGGACGCATACCCGGGCCGCCGCCGGGCTGTCGTATGATGTAACCATGCTCGACGGCGCACCCCCGGCTCGATGACCGAGACAGTCGAATGCGTCGTGATCGGAGCGGGAGTCGTCGGCCTTGCCGTCGCGCGCGCCCTGGCGATTCGGGGGCGCGAGACGCTCGTGCTGGAGGCGGAGCGCACCCTCGGCACCGGCACGAGCTCGCGCAGCAGCGAGGTGATTCACGCGGGAATCTACTATTCCCCCGGATCGGCGAAAGCGCGGCTGTGCGTCGGGGGCAAGCGGCTCCTGTATCGCTTCTGCGCGGACCGGGGCGTGCCGTTTCTGAGGTGCGGCAAGCTGATCGTCGCCTCCGACGAGCAGCAGGTTCCGCAGCTGCGGCGCATCGAGGCGACCGCTCGGGCCAACGGCGTCACCGATCTTCGATGGCTGACGGCGTCCGAGGCGCGGGTGCTCGAGCCGGCGCTGAGCTGCGTGCTGGCGCTCTCCTCGCCGTCCACGGGAATCATCGACAGTCATGCGCTCATGCTGGCGCTTCAAGGCGACATCGAGCGCGCCGGCGGGATGATCGCGTTCCGCACGCCGCTGCGGCGCGGACGCTCGGGGGATCGTCTGATCCATCTCGAGGCGGGCGGTGAGGAGTCCTCGGAGCTTGCCGCCCGGGTGGTCGTCAACTGTGCGGGCCTGCAGGCGCAGGAAGTCGCCGCCCGGATCGAGGGTCTTCCGAAGCAGACCATCCCGGCCGCCCGCTACGCCAAGGGCAACTATTACGTGCTCGCGGGCCGGGCGCCCTTCCAACACCTGATCTATCCGGTGCCCGAGCCGGGCGGGCTCGGCGTGCATCTCACGCTCGATCTCGCCGGCCGGGCGCGCTTCGGTCCGGACGTCGAATGGGTCGAGCGTCCGGAATACTCCGTGGATCCGGCCCGGGCGGAGCGCTTCTATCGGGTGATCCGGCGCTACTGGCCGGGCCTGCCCGAAGGTGCGCTGCGTCCCGGCTACGCCGGGATCCGGCCCAAGCTGGCCGGTCCCGGCGCGACGGCGGACTTCCTCATCCAGGGACCGCAGGCACATGGTGTCCCGGGTCTCGTGAACCTCTACGGCATCGAGTCTCCCGGGCTCACGGCGTCGCTCGCGATCGGCGAGCAGGTCGCGGATCTGCTCGAGCGCCGCTAGGGGCGCGCCAACGGATCGGCGACTACTCCGACTTCGCTTCGCGCTCCGCCGCGGCAATCGCCTCGTCGACCTGCCGGGAGGAGTCCGCGACGGCCTTGTCGATGCAGGCCGGAGCGTTCTTCTCCTCCAACGGATATAGCTCATCGAGCTGCTTGCAGGTGGCCCGGGCGGCTTCTGCCACCCGCTTCTTCAGCGCGACCGCACCCGAGTGGGTTGCGAGATCGAGATCGGAAAAGCTCACGCGACGGCTCAGCGTCACCTGCTCGATGGGCGCTCCGAGGTCGGAGTGTCCCACCACCGTCTTGTTGACGACGCCGGCCTCGACCGTGATGGTCGAGAGCTCGTCGGCGGGGAGGGCCATGCTTGCGAGACACGCTCCGGCGATGAGCGCGATGGGACCGAGACTTCGAACGACACGTCGCACGTTCATCTGACTAACTCCTCTGCAAAGAGAGCCGACGCCTCCAGATCAGCCTAACAGCGACCGAAGGGATGCAAATACGCACTTGCCGACCCGACATCGCAACCGGACCCGCGCACTCACGACCGGGCGGCAGGCGGCCGTCGGGGCGCCTCATCCGCAATGCCGGCGAGCCCGCCCTCGTACGCGGAACTGCGTATGCGAGGCGCCGGCCGACTCCCCGCCGATCAGGGGAACTACGGATGCCCGCCGGGAGCGCCCATGCAATCGTGGCCGCCTGGGAGAGCAGGCGGAGAGCGAGCGATGAACATCGGTGACATTTGCAAGCGCAACGTGGTCACGATCGGGGAGCGTGACGAGCTCATCCGGGCCGCGGAACTGATGCGCGAGAAGCACATCGGCTTCCTGGTGGTGGTGAAGCCGAATCTCGGCGAAGGCACCTCGGCGCCGATCGGCGTCGTGACGGATCGCGACATCGTGGTCGCCGTGATCGCGCGCGGCGCGGATCCCCGCACGCTTCGGGTCGGCGACGTCATGACGCGCCAACCCGTGGTGGGCGAGCAGGAGAAGCCCGTGTCCTCGGCGCTGCGCGAAATGCGCCGCATCGGGGTTCGCAGACTTCCCGTGGTCGATCGCGCCGGCACGCTCGTCGGCGTTCTGTCGGTCGATGACGTGGTGGATGCGCTCGCGAGCGAGCTCTGGGACGTGGCAAGCTCGATCCGGCAGGAGATGAGAGTGGAGGAGACCTTCCGCCGCTGAGGCGGTCTCGTGCCGGACACGCACCGTGCCTTCGATCGACAGCGGCAACGGCGCGACCGGCGACAAGGTCAGATTCCTCCGCTCCTCCGAGGCGTATCCTGACGTCCCGCGGGTAACGGCGATCGAGACGCACTTCGCCTGGATATTCCTCGCGGGTGATGCGGCCTACAAGCTGAAGAAGCCCGTGCGCCAGGGGAGCATGGATTACAGCACCCTGGCGCGCCGTCGCCGGGCGTGCCTCGCGGAGCTCAGGCTCAACCGGCGGCTCGCTCCTTCGGTCTACCTCGACGTCCTCCCGCTGCGCGTGCGCCCCGACGGCCGCATGGCGCTCGAGGCGCGAGGTCGCGTCATCGAGTGGATGTTGAAGATGCGCCGGCTGCCTTCGCGGCGCATGCTCGATCGGGCGCTCGCCGCCCAGGCGGTCTCGAGAGCCGACATCGAAAGCGTGGCGCGTCTGCTGTGCCGGTTCTTCGGCGCGGCGAGACGGGCGCCGTTGACCGGCACGGCCTATCTGCAGCGCCTGGGAGCCCAGGCGGCGCACGTGATGCGGGAGCTCTCCATGCCCGATCTGCGGCTCGACCGGGAGCTCGTGCGGCAGGCAACGCATGCGCAGCTCACGTTCATTTCCCGGGAGCGGGCACTGCTCGCACGGCGCGCGGTCCTGCTGCGCGACGGGCACGGGGACCTCAGGCCCGAGCACATATTCCTGGGCTCGAGCGCGCAACCGGTCTGTGTGATCGACTGCCTCGAGTTCGATCCCCGCCTTCGCCGGCTCGATCCGCTGGAGGAAATGGCGTTCTTCCTGCTCGAGTGCGAGCGACTCGGCGCGATGGCGGTGGGGGCCCGGCTCCTGCGCTATTATCAGCAGATGCTTCCCGACGGCGCACCCGCGATGTTGGTCGACTTCTACCGTAGCCGCCGCGCCACGGTGCGCGCGCTGATCGCCGCCTGGCACGTGCGTGACCGGCGTTTTGCTCGCCAGCATCGCCGCTTCCGGGCGATCGCTCACGACTATCTGCAGGATGCGTTGCGGTTCGCCCGGCGGGCGGTGGCGCGGAGCTCGCGCCGTCGCCAATCGGAACGGCGGATCCGCCGGCGAGCCTCGTGAGCGACGTCCCGGCCCCGAGGCAGTGGCGCGCGGAAGGCGCAGCGGCAGCCGCCCACCGGCCCGCGGCGCTCTTCGCTCTGTCGGAAGTCGGTCCCTTCGCCGCGCAGGTCTCGAGCGCGGCGGGCCTCCCGCTCGCGGCGCTCGAGGAGCGGCGCTTCGAGGGCGGGGAATTCAAGCTGCGGCCCCTCGAGTCGGTGCGCGACCGGACCGTGTTCGTGCTGGCGTCGCTCGCGAGCACGCCCGAAGCGCCGGTGACCGACCGGCTCGTGCGGCTGCTCTTTCTTCTGAGCGTGTTGAGAGATGCCGGCGCCAGCGGCCTGATCACGCTGCTGCCGTACCTCGCGTTCGCGCGCAAGGAGCGCCGCACGCAGCCGCGCGACCCGGTGAACACCCGTTATCTCGCGCAGCTGCTCGAGGCGGCGGGCGCGGACCGGATCGTGGCCCTCGACGTGCACAGCCCGGCAGCGCTCGACAACGCCTTCCGGATACCGACGGACCACCTTTCCGCCCTCCCCATGATGGTGGATCACTTCGCCACGCGCCTGCCGGCGGGACCCGTCACGCTGCTTTCTCCCGATGTGGGCGGCGTCAAGCGTGTGCAGATCCTGCGTGAGCTGATGGAGGCGAGGACCGGGCGCGAGGTGGAGCTGGCCTTTCTCGAGAAGCGCCGGGCACGCGGCGTCGTCTCCGGCGGCGTGCTGGTCGGCGATGTGCACGGACGGGAAGTCATCGTGCTCGACGATCTATGCGCGACCGGTGGCACCTTGATCCGCGCCGCCGACGCCTGCCGCCGTGCCGGGGCGGAGCGCGTGCACGTCGCGGTCACTCACGCGCCGATCGCCTCCGGGCTCGAGGCGGTGCATTCGGCCGAGACCGTTGCGAGCGTTCTGGTGACGGACAGCGCCGGCATCCGGATGCCCGAGCGAGCAGCCCCCGGCACACCCGGCGGGAAGCTTTCGGTACTGCCGGTCGCTCCCCTTTTCGGGCAGGCCATTCGCCGCATGCTGGACGGCAGGCCGCTCGCGCCGCTGCTGACACGCTGGCCCCTCGCACCCGAGGAGTGAGCTGAACGCCCGGGCGAGCAGCTGATATGCTCTTCGGCCGATATGGCGCAGATTCCCAGCCCTTCCGTGCCCGGGTCGTCGCCGCAGGCGTGCATCGCCGTGACCCGCGAGGTCAGCTGCGCGATGAGCGCTTGCGAGCTGACGCACCTCGAGCGCGCGGTCATCGACATCGATCGCGCCCGGGAGCAACACGACGCCTACGAGCGGGCGCTGCGCGATGCCGGCTGCCTCATCGAGAGGCTGCCCGAGGAGCCCGAGCTTCCCGATTCCGTGTTCGTCGAGGACACGGCCCTCGTTCTCGATGAAGTCGCGGTCATCACCCGACCGGGGGCGCGCTCGCGCCGGCCCGAGACGGCCGCAATCGCCGCGGCGCTCGGCCGATATCGGAAGTTGATTCGCATCGAGAGCCCGGGCACGCTCGATGGCGGCGACGTGCTGCGCATCGGCAGAGCGCTCCACGTCGGGACCTCGAGCCGCAGCAATGCGAGCGGCCTCGAGCAGCTTCGGGCGCTGCTCGCACCCTTCGGCTATCACGTGCGGGCGGTGCCCCTCACGGGATGTCTGCACCTGAAGTCCGCGGTGACGCAGGTGGCGGACGATCGGCTGCTGATCAACTCCCGGTACGTCGGGCGCGGGCACTTTCCGACGATGCAGTGCATCGAAGTGGACGAATCCGAGCCGCTCGGCGCCAATGCGGTCAGGGTCGGCGCCGAGGTGATCCATTCCGCTTCCCATCCCCGCACCGGCGATATCCTGCGACGGCAGGGAATCCGGGTGCATACGGTCGAGATGTCCGAGATGGAAAAGGCGGAAGGCGGCGTCACCTGCTGCAGTCTGCTGCTTGCGGCGTGACATGAAGAAGACTCCCCCCGATACGGTCCGCGAGCTCGACTCTGCCGTGACGGCGGCCGTGTCGGCGCGGGATCGGGCCGCGGGCATCGTCGCGTTCGCGACCATTCTCGCGCTGCTTTACTTCGGGCGCGACGTCCTCATTCCTTTCACCGTCGCCATCATGCTCAGCCTGCTCGCCGCCCCCCTGGTGCGGATCGCGAGGCGCTTGGGGCTGGGTCATGCCTCCTCCGTGCTCGCCGCGGTGACGCTGCTCGTTCTGATCCTGTCGGCGACGGCCGCCATCCTCGGCGCGCAGGTTCTGCGCATGGCGGAAAGTCTGCCTCGCTACGAGCGCACGATTCATCTGAAGATGCTGACGCTCGATGAGATGACCGTCGGCCGGGTCGGTCTGCTGACCCGGGAGGCCAGAGGATTCTTCGAGAACGCGTTACCGTATGAGCGCTACAACGCGCCGGCGTCCGCGGCGCGGCCCGAGGCATCGGCCGCCGCCGCGCCGTTGCCGGTGGTGGTGCGCGCCGCTCCGACCGGCCCCTTCCAGATCGTCGCGCGGGTCATGACCTCGATCGGGCCCCCGATCGAGACGGCCGGCATCATCCTCATCGTGCTGATCTTCGTTTTGCTCGAGCGCGAGGCGCTGCGGGACCGGGTCATCCGGATGGCGGGCACCACCAACATCCGCCTCACCACCCTGGCGCTCAACGATGCCGGAGAGCGTCTTTCGAGGTACTTCGTCTCCCAGTTCACCGTCAACTTCGCGCTCGGCGTGGCGATAGCCCTCGGACTCGCGGTGCTCGGGGTCCCCCAGGCGATTCTCTGGGGGGCGCTCGCCACCGGATTGCGCTTCGTGCCCTACCTCGGGATCTGGATCGCGGCCGTACTGGCGACGATGCTCTCGCTCGCCGTGGTGCCGGGGTGGTGGCTCGCCTTCGCCACGATGGGACTGTTCATCCTGGTCGAGGTCGTCGTCTCGCAGGCGGTCGAGCCGCACCTCTACGGTCACCGCACCGGCCTGTCGCCGCTCTCGGTGATCGTCGCGGCGATCTTCTGGAGCGCGCTGTGGGGGCCGATCGGGCTGGTTCTGTCCGTGCCCCTGACCGTCTGTCTGCTGGTGGCGGGGCGCCACATCCGGGCGCTGGGTTTTCTCGAGCTCGTGCTGGGAGACACCCAGGCGCTGACCCTCCCGCAGAAGTTCTATCAGCGGGCGCTGTCGAGCGACGCGGACGAGATCGTGGCCGTCGCGCGGGCCTTCCTCAAGCGCAATTCCTTCGCCGCCTACTGCGACCGCGTGCTGGTGCCGGCGATGCACCTCGCGGCGCTCGACTACGACGCCCGGGCGATCAGCCAGGAGCAGCTGGCGCGGATCCGCAAGGTGGTCGTGGCGGTCATCTCGGAGCTCGCCGGAGAGAGGCCCGGCCGCTTCCGAGCGGGCCGCGGCACTTCCGTGCTGGAGGAAGCGAGCCCCGGGAAGCTGCTGCGCCAGCAACGCGAGCGGGTCAGCGGCCAATCCCAGGGACCGGCCGCGGTGCCGCCCGGCTCGATGGTGCTGTGTCTCGGCATCGAGTCCGGCGTGGACGTGTTGGCGGCGGAGCTGCTGGTGCGCGCCCTGCGGGAGCAGAAGGTCGACGCGCGGCATCTGTCACAGGAGGATATCGTTCCCGGATCGCCGCCGCTCGGGGCGGATCCCGCCGGCGTGGCGGCGGTCTGCCTGGTGAGCGCGTTTCCGAACGCGGAGCGCGAGCGCTCCCGGCCGCTCATCGAGCGTATCCGGCAGCTGCTGCCGGGCGCGCCGATCGTGGCCGTGCTGCTGCCGGGAATGTCATTCGACTCGCAGGCGGTCAAGCACCTCGACAACACCGACGAGGTCGCGAGCTCGTTCGTCGAGGCGGTGCAGATCTGCCTCGAGCATCAGAAAGGGCCGCAGACACGGCCGCCGCAGGCCGCTTCCGCTTGAGGCGATCCAACGGGGTTCTCGCGCGGTCGTCACCGATGCGCAATGTCCGATCGCGTATACTGAGTCATGCTCAGCGGTAAACGGCTCGCCTCACCGGCTCTCGTGTTGCTCTCGGCTCTCGCGGCCGCTCTGCCCGGACTGTGCGCGGCGCGGGCCGCGCCCCGGACGCATCGCGCTCCCATGGCGCCTTCCGGCATCAGGATCACGCCGATGGCCGCGGCGGGGGCCCGGTTCTCGCATCTCAACCCCCTCCTGCGGCGCTTCCCCGGCTACGAGGCGGGGCAGGCGGTGACCACCGCCACGAGCCCCGACGGCAAGACGCTGCTCGTGCTGACGAGCGGCTACAACCTGCTGTTCGATCGCGGCGGCAAGCGCATTCCGGCGGACTCGCAGGAATACGTGTTCGTCTTCGACATCGCCCATGACCGGCCGGTGAGGCGGCAGGTGCTGCGAGTGCCGAATACCTACATGGGCCTCGCATTCGGTCCTGACGGGCGCCATTTCTACGTCGCGGGCGGCGTGGATGACGACGTGCACGTCTTCGGCCGCGCCCATGGCGCCTGGGAGGAAGAGCCCGCGGCGCTCGTCAGGCTCGGTCATCACGCCGGCAAGGGGTGGGGTGTCCGGCCCGAGGCCGCGGGCCTCGCCGTCACCGCCGACGGGCGCAAGCTCGTGGTGGCGAACTTCTACAATGACTCGATCTCGATCGTGCCGCTGTCGCAGGGCCTGCCGAGCGGACACCCGGTCGAGGTTTCGCTGCTGCCGGGACACGGCCGGCCCGGGGGGACGTATCCGTTCTGGGTGGCGATCAAGGGCAGCCGGATCGCCTACGTGTCCAGCATGAGAGATCGCGAGGTCGACGCGGTGGACCTCGAGGCGCCGCGGCCCGGGGTGATCGCGCGCATTCCCGTGCGAGGCAATCCCAACCGCATGGTGCTCGACCGGGACGGCTCGCACCTTTACGTCGCGAGCGACAACGCCGACGTGGTCTCCGTGATCGATACGGCGAGCAACCGCGTCGCCGGCGTGGTCCACACCATCGCCCCCGCCTCGCTGATCGCGCCCGGAGCCTATTTCCACGGTGTCGCTCCCAACAGCCTCGCGCTCTCGCCCGACGGCAAGCGCCTCTACGTCACGAACGGGGGCGAGAACGCGCTCGCGGTGCTCTCGCTCGATGCGGGCATGCCGCGCGTGGCCGGCCTGATCCCGACGGGGTATTGGCCGAATTCCGTGAGCGTGAGCGCGGACGGCCGCATGCTGTACGTCGTCAACGGCAAGAGCGTTCCCGGTCCCAACGCGCGCTACTGCTCCGACAACCACTACAATCGGGCCCGGCGAGATCACTGCAAGTCATCGAATCAGTACATCCTGCAACTCTCGAAGGCGGGCTTCCTCAGCCTGCCGACGCCTGCGGCGCATGACCTGTCCGAGCTCACCCGCACGGTCGCGGCGAACGATCACCTGTACGTCCGCGAGGACGCCGGCGACCGCCGCCTGATGCGAGCGCTGCATCGCCGCATCAGGCACATCATCTACATCGTGCGCGAGAACCGCACCTACGACCAGGAGCTGGGCGACCTCCCGGTCGGCAACGGCGATCCGCGGCTGGCGGAGTTCGGGCGCGTGATCACCCCGAATGCGCACGCGCTCGCCCTCGGATTCGTGGACCTCGACAACTTCTACGACACGGGCGAGGTGAGCGGCAACGGCTGGCCGTGGAGCACCTCGGCGATGGAGTCCGATCTCGGCGCGAAGAACCTGCCGGTGAATTACGCCGATCGCGGTCTTTCGTACGACTGGGAAGGCGACAATCGCAACGTGGACGTCGCCATCGGCTCGCTCGCCGGGCGCATGAAGGAGGAGCCGGGCTATCCGCGCGATCCCAATCTGCTCCCGGGCACCGCCAACGTTGCCGCGCCCGACGGTCCCGAGGGCGAGCGCGAGCGCGGCTACATCTGGGATGCCGCCATGCGGGCGGGTCTCACCGTGCGCAACTACGGGTTCATGCTGGACCTGATGCCGTACTCGAATCGGACCGATCCGGTGCCGCTCATCCCGCTGCCGTACCGCAGCCGCACGCGGGTCGCATTCCCGGCCAATCGCCAGCTCGCTCCCGTCACCGATCCGTACTTCCGGGGTTTCGATACGAGATTCCCCGACTACTTTCGCGAGCTCGAGTGGCGGCGGGAATTCGAGGGCTACGTCGCCCACCACGATCTTCCGGCGCTCAGTCTCGTGCGGCTGATGCGCGATCACCTCGGCGATTTCGGCCAGTCGATCGACGGACTGGACACTCCCGAAGCGCAGGTGGCCGACAACGATTACGCCGTCGGCAAGCTGGTGCAGGCGGTCGCCCGCAGCCCTTATGCCGACTCCACGCTGATCATCATCATCGAGGACGATGCGCAGGACGGTCCGGATCACGTCGATGCCCATCGCAGCGTCTGTTTCTTCGCCGGTCCCTACCTCAAGCACCACGCCGTGGTGAGCGAGCGGTACTCGACCGTGAACGTGCTCGCGACCATCGAGGACATCCTGGGTCTCGAGCATCTGTCGATCTACGATGCCTATCAGCGCCCCATGTCGGCGGTCTTCGATCTCGAGCACCCTCACTGGACGTTCGCGGCGACCGAGCCTGCGCCGTTCGCCGCGGTCTTCAGCGGCGCGGGACACACGCCGCGGCCCACCGCCTATCGCTTCAAGCGCTCTCCCGCCTACTGGGCGAGAGTGACGCGCGGCATGCACTACGGACGCGAGGATGAGAATCCCGCGCCGCTGGTTGAGAAAATCTACTGGAAGGGGCTGAATCCCGGCGTGCCGTACCCGAGCGTGCGCTCCGGCAAGGACCTCAGCCGCGATCGCGCGAGGGCCCCTGCATCCATGAATTGAGCGCGTCTCCGGTCACCGTCTCGCGGAAGCCGTCGAACTGCCCCTCCTCGGCCAGCAGCCGGGCCGCGCGCGTGAATCCGGTCCAGGCCGCGCGCGCCAGCGCGCCTCCGACGCTGATCCTTCTGACTCCGAGCGCCGCGATCCCGCTCACCGTGAGGTCGCTCGCGGAGCCGACGAGCAGGTTGACGGGCTTCGGCGCGACGCTCTCGACGACCCGGACGATGTGCTCGGTCAGGCGCAGGCCCGGCGCGTACAGGCAGTCCGCGCCCGCATCGGCGTAGGCGCGCAGCCGCGCCACCGTCTCCTCGATATCGGGTCTGCCGACCAGGAAACATTCCGCACGGGCGACGAGCAGCGCGTCATCGGCGCTCTCGTCGATCGCCTGCCGCGCGGCGCGGATGCGCGCGGCGGCGAAGTCGATGTCGTAGAGCGGCCGGTTGGCATCCCCGGTCGAGTCCTCGATCGAGAGTCCGGCAATGCCGGTATCCACGGCGCGCCGCACGCTGTCGTCGACGCCGCGCGGCTCGTGGGCGAATCCGTTCTGGAAATCGGCGTTGATCGGCAGGTCGGTCGCATCGGCCAGCGTCCTGAAGTGAGCGAGCGCCGCCTCGCGTGTCACCCCGTAGTCGGGGCGGCCCTGGGACCATGCGAACCCGGAGCTCGTGGTCGCGAGCGCCTTGAATCCCAGCGACTGAAGATACCGGGCGCTGCCTGCGTCCCAGGGGTTCGGTATCACGAAGCAGCCGCCGCGGTGCAGCTCGTGAAATGCGCGGCGCTTGTCGGCGACGGTCGGGCGGGCGTGGGTCATTTGCATCAGGCTCCTCTTACAGCGACGGTAGGTAACCCTCCTGATGCCGCCCGCGGCCCCTCGAGGGGTATA
>JAKAZP010000460.1 GCA_021815905.1 Pseudomonadota bacterium
GTAGAACCCGAGCGCGGCCTCCGGGTCGGTGGTGGCCAGCTCGTGCCAGGAGAACTGTCCGGCGCCCCCGCTTGCCGATGCTCCCGCGGGAGCCGGCGCGGCGGGACTGAAGACCGCGAACGCGGCGCCCCTCGGGTCCGTGAGCACGGCGAAGCGGCCGATGCCCGGGATGTCAGTTGCGCCCTTCAGGATCTTCCCCCCGAGGCGTTCCGCCGCGGCGGCGGTGGAATCGACGTCGGGCGTGCCGATGTAGACCAGCCAGCTCGGAGGCGCGCCGGATTGCCGCGCGTCGTCCGCCTGGCTCGCCAGACCCCCGGCCTGGGTCTTGCCTGCCATCCACAGACTGTAGGAGGGCATGCCGGAAGGTTGGGGCCTCCAGGGCAGGACTTTAGAGTAGAAGGCGGCGGCCGCGTCCGTCTCGGGCGTCATCAACTCGTGCCAAATGAATCGCCCCCGAATCTCAGCGTTGCTCATGATGAGTCTACCCCTCGTTGCGGGCGTCTGATTCCAACCGCCATTCTGCACCGGCGCGCGGCGCAGTTCCAAGTCGGATGCGCCGCGCGCCGCGCTGCGCTCACTCTTGCTGAGCTCACTCGTGACCGAGCGCGACGAAGTCACCCTCGAATTCCGCTACTCGCCGCTGCTCGTGCAGCACGTGCGCGGTGAGCGCGAGGCGCGCGCGGCCTCGTCGTGCCAGAGTCATGCGGAACCTGCTCCAGGCGGCCTCGTCGGAGAACCGACACACCGCCTCGAAGTCCCCGGGGATGGGCCGCTCGTACTCGATCCGGCTGCGCTGGATGACGAGCCTCGCCGGCACGGCCGCCCGCTCGAGCCGCAGGTGCAGCAGCGTCCAGGCGGCAAGCGTGGCGAGGGCCGCGGCGCTGCCGCCGAACACGGTGCGAAGATCATTGACGTTCGGCGCGAGGGGCGCGAACAGCCGTACCTGCTCGGGGCTCGCCGCGCGTACCTCGAGAGCCATCGCCGCGGACAGCGGAATCTTCTCGTGCAGATAGCGCGCCAGGCGCGCCTCCGGAGATTCGCCGATCATGGGTGCTCGGGAGCCGACTCGATTCGACCGGCGTGGCGAGGCGCGTCGAGGCCCCTACCAGACGCCGACGTTCGGCATCGAAGTCCACGGCTCCGCGGGCGCGAGCGGCGCGCCCTGCTGCAGCAGCTCGAATGAGATCCGGTCGGGGGAGCGCACGAACGCCATCCGGCCGTCCCGTGGCGGCCGGTTGATCACCACGCCGTGCTCCATCAGGCGCCGGCACAGGGCGTAGATGTCATCGACCGCGTAGGCCACGTGCCCGAAGTTGCGCCCGCCGCCGTAGGTCTCGGGGTCCCAGTTGTACGTCAGCTCGAGCTGGGCGGACTCATCGCCCGGTGCGGCGAGAAAGACGAGCGTATAGCGTCCCTGCGGGTAGTCGTTGCGCTTGAGCTCGGTGAGGCCGAGCGCGTCGCGGTAGAAACGCAGCGACTCATCGAGATCGGTCACCCGGACCATGGTGTGCAGGTACTTCACGGCGGCGATCCTCAGAACATCTCCGATGGACCCGGAGGCTTGATCTTCACCTTGTGGCGCGAGGGGATGAACTCCCCCGTGATCATCTCCTCGTAGCTCTGCCCGGGCCCGACCATGGGATACACCCCGGCATCGGGGTCGATCATGACCTCGAGGAACGCGGGTCCCGGGAAGCGGATGAACTCCTCGATCACCCGCGGCACGTCGTCCTTGCGGTCGAGCCGCCGGGCGAAGGCAAAGCCGTCGGCCTGCGCGGCGCGGACGAAGTCCTTCTTGTGCAGCGACCGGTCGCTCGCGGACAGCCTCCCCTTGAAGAAGAGCTTCTGCCACTGCTTGACCATGCCGTCGCCGAAATTGTTGAGCACCACGATCTTGAGCGGCAGGTCGTAGGTGGTGACGGTCTCGAGCTCGCCGATGTTCATGCGGATGCTCGAGTCCCCGTCGATGTCGATGACGAGACGGCGCGGATGGGCGAGCTGCGCGCCGATCGCGGCCGGCAGGCCGAATCCCATGGTGCCCATGCTGCCCGAGGTCAGCCAGAGCCGCGGCCGACGGAAGTCGCAGTACTGTGCCGCCCACATCTGGTGCTGTCCCACGCCCGTGGTGATGATCGCCTCGCCGCCGGCGTGCCGGTTGATCTCCTCGATCACGTAATACGGCTGGATGAGCGGACTCGCGCGATCGTAGCCCATGGCGTAGATGCGCTTGAGCTCGGCGAGCGCCGCGTGCCACTCGCCGTAGTCGTGCCGGAAACCGACGCGGCGGCCGTACCCGGTGAGCGCGCCGAGGGCGTCGGCGAGCAGCCCGACGTGGCTCCACTGCACACGCTTGACCTTGTTGATTTCCGCCCGGTCGATGTCGAGGTGGGCGATGCGCCGCGCGCCGCGCGCGAACTTCCCGGGGTCGCCGGCCACGCGATCGTCGAAGCGCGCTCCGACCGCGATGAGGAAATCGCAGTCATCCACGGCGTAATTGGCGAACGCGGCCCCGTGCATGCCCAACATGCGCATCGACAGCCGATGGGTGGTGTCGATCGCCCCGATGCCCATGAGCGTCGTCACCACCGGGATCTCGAGCGTGCTCGCGA
>JAKAZP010000461.1 GCA_021815905.1 Pseudomonadota bacterium
GACAGCGGTCAACTACGAAGCCGGGAAGATCGCCTGGTCCGTCCCGCTCGGCTCATGGCCTCGGCCCCGATCTCATCCGCAGCCGTCCCAGTACGGCGCCATCAATCTCGGCGGTCCCATGGCAACCGCCGGCGGGCTCGTTTTCGAGGGGTCGACGCTCGACAGGCGCTTGCGGGCGTTCGACGCCCGCACGGGCAAGCTTCTGTGGAGCGCGTCGCTCCCCTTTGCATCGCCAGCCGTTCCGATGACCTATCTCGGTGCCGATGGGCGTCAATACGTCGTCATCGCCGCCGGAGGTCATGCGAAGCTGCTGGATTCACGCGGCGAGACGCTGGTTGCATTCGCCCTGCCGCAAGCCCGGACCGCGCCGTCAGCGGGATCACCGGCGCGCATCGCCTCCGGAACGGTTTATCCTTGATCCGATACCTCACGGGCATCGAAGGTCCAATGCTCATGGCTGCAACCCTGCCTGCCGGCGCAGTCGCCGAGCCGTCTCTCTCAGCGAACGCGTCACCGACGGACGAGGCCCTCTGGCTGCGCCGGATGTGGCGCCTGTACATCGTCATCGGCCTCCTCTTCGGCGCCTACATGGCGATCAATGACATGGCGGGGGGAGAGATCTACAGCCGGCGTTTCGCGGTCTGGAAGCCGTTCGTCCGCAATTACAGCAGCATCCTGATTCTCCTTGCCCTGATCCCTCTCGTCGTTCGCCTCGAGCACCGCTTCCGGCTGGACGCGCGGCCACGGGCGCCGGTTATCCTCGTGCACTCGGCCGGCGCGCTCCTGTTCTCGGCGATTCACGTTGCAGTCGCGTACCCCTTGCGCATCGCCGTGTACCACCTCGCGGGCGATCCCTATGTCATCAACCACGCATTCACCACGTTTCTCTACGAGGCGCAGAAGACCATCATCCTCTATGTCTTCGTCCTGCTGATCTCATTTGCCGTGCGGGAATTTCAGGTACGCCGCGCCAGCGAGCTGCGCGCGGCAAGGCTCGCGGCGGAACTCGGCGACGCTCGCTTGCGGCACCTCACGGCGCAAGTGGACCCGCACTTCCTGTTCAACGCCCTGAACGCCATCTCGAATCGGATGCGCGAGGACCTCGACGCCGCGGATCGGATGATCGCGCAGCTCGGGGATCTCCTGCGTGCCGCGTACGATACGGACCAGCAGCTGCTCGTGTCCCTCGGCAGCGAGTTGCAGTGGCTGCGCGGTTACGCGGGGATGATGGCGGAGCGATTTCGCGGGCAGCTGAACTTCGAGCTCGATATCGAGCCGGAGCTCGAGACCCTGGAAGTTCCACGCCTGCTGCTGCAGCCGCTCGTCGAGAATTCGCTCCGGCACGGGCTGGCGGAAGGGCGCGGGAGCCTTTCGGTGCAGGTTCACCGCAAGGGCTCCCGACTGCGATATATCATCGCCGACGACGGCATCGGGCTGCCATCGACCCCGCTTCGCCGGGGAACGGGGCTCTCCAATGTGGCGCGCCGTCTGGAACTCATGTTTCCGGGTGACCACGAGTTCCATCTCGCATCGCGCTCCCCGCGGGGTACCGTCGCGACGATAGAATTTCCCATCTCCGGATGAGCCACTCGGTCCTCATCGTCGATGACGAACCGCCTGCGCGAGCGAAGCTTCGGCGCTTCATCGGCGAGCTCGATGACCTCGAGGTCGTGGCGGAAGCCGATGCCGTCGATCCCGCGATCGACGCTGTCAGAGCGCTGAGGCCGCAGGTGCTCTATCTCGACGTTCAGCTCGGCACACGCAGCGGCTTCGAGGTGCTCGATTGCCTGACCGATATCGCGGCGCCCGTCATCGTGTTTACGACCGCCTACTCGGAGCATGCGGTCCGTGCGTTCGAGGTACAGGCACTCGATTATCTGCTGAAGCCCTTCGATCGCGGCCGCTTCCTTCAGAGCGCCGTGCGTGTGCGCGCCGCCCTCCTCGCGCCGGATCGCAGCGACTGGGAGGAGCGCATGCGGCGCATGCTGGCCGGCTTGCCAGCTCGGGCGCCGCTCGCCAGGCAGATCCTCGTGCGGGACGCTGATCGTGCCTACTTTCTCTCCGTTGACGACATCGACCACATATCGGCCGCCGGCAACTACGTCCAGGTCCACGCCGGCGGCAGGGTGCACTTGATCCGCGAGCCGCTGTCGTCCTTCATCTCCCAGCTCGCTCCCGAGGAGTTCCTGCGCGTGCACCGCTCGCACGTCGTACGCATCGGATTCATCACGGAGATGCGTCCCCTGTTTCACGGCGACTATGAGCTCATCCTTCGGGACGGCGAGCGTCTGCCCCTGAGCCGCCGGTACAAGCAGCTGCTGCCCGCGACCATCCGCGAGCGGCTCTAGCGGGCACTCGGCCGCCGAGCGAGCGGGTCGATCGCTTCACGGCGATCGTGCGCAAGCGCGTGAGCAAGACCATCGCCGATCGGGAAACGGGAAGCGGGGGCTCTTTCGGCTCCGTTCGGCCGGATGCTCCCGGTGCGGAGCCTGGCAGCGCGTGAAACCGGCAGCCTCCCTCCCGGCATTCGAATTCGCCGGTCGGCTTGATCCGATGCTCCCATTTCCGCATGCGAAGCGCCAACTCAGCCTACCGGCGGCCACGCAATG
>JAKAZP010000462.1 GCA_021815905.1 Pseudomonadota bacterium
GGGGCAGTGAACAAAGACGTGAGATTTCTGGTGGTCGATGACTTCTCGACGATGCGCCGCATCATCAAGAACCTGTTGCACGACCTCGGCTATCCGCACGTGGCCGAAGCCGACGACGGCAAGACCGCTCTGCCGATGCTGCAGACGGGCGGCTTCGACTGCCTCATCACCGACTGGAACATGCCCGGGATGCCCGGACTCGAGCTGATCAAGGCCGTGCGCGCCGACACCCGGCTCGCGAAGATGCCGGTGCTGATGCTGACCGCGGAAGCCAAGCGCGAGCAGATCGTCGAGGCGGTGCACGCGGGCGTCAATGGCTATGTCATCAAGCCGTTCACGGCCGAGACGCTGAAGGAGAAGCTCGAAAAGATCCTCGGCGCGGGCAAGTGAGGAACGCCATGTCGAGCTTCGAAGTCCTCAAGCTGGAATACGGCGCCTGCGCCGAGGCGCTCGCCGAAGCGCTGAAGAGCGGCGACGAGTCGGCGTTCTTCAGCGCCGTCGATCACATCGTGCGCATGCGCGAGCCGCAGACGATCACCGCGATCCGCAAGCTCACGGGCGATCTGCAGCAGGCCCTCGAGCGCTTCAGCATCGAGTCCCGCCTGGCGGACATCGCCGAGAACGGGATCCCCGATGCCAGGACCCGCCTCACGCACGTCATCGGGCTGACCGACGAGGCGGCGCATCGCACCCTCGACCTCGTCGAGCAGTCGGGGCCTCTCGCCGAGCGCACCGCCCGCGAGGCCGCGGCGCTCATGGAATCGCTGCAGCCGCTGCGCGAGCGCGCCGTGCCCGGCAGCGGTCTCGAGAGCCCGGTGCGCTCGATCGAAGCCTTCCTCGCCGCCGCGCGCTGCGACGCGGAGCAGATCCGGCGCAATCTCGCGGAAGTGCTGCTCGCCCAGGGGTTCCAGGACCTCGCCGGACAGATCATCCGCAACGTCATGACGCTGGTCCAGGAGCTCGAGCAGGCGCTCGTCAGCCTCACCCGGCTTTCCGACGACGTGGTCGAGCACGCGAGCCTCGGCCAGAGCCCCGACGCCGCCCGCGGGCCGACGGTCCCAGGGGTGACCAAGGGCGAGGTGGCCGCGGCGCAGACCGACGTCGACGAGCTGCTCTCGGATCTCGGGATGTGAGATGCAATCATGGACATTCTGAGCATCATCGGACTGGTGCTCGCCTTCAATGCAGTGGTGGTGGGCGCCGTGCTCCGCGGGGCCGGCGTCATGGCGCTCATCTCGGTCGAAGCCTTCGTGATCGTCGGC
Organism: Pseudomonadota bacterium; assembly: GCA_021815905.1. Next base: position 1,263 of record JAKAZP010000462.1, read on the forward strand.
GTCGGCACCGTGGCGGCCGCCTGCATCCAGACTCCGCTCTCGGTGATGCGGCGGGCGATCAAGATGTTTCCCTGGATCATCAGGCCGCCGGCGAGTGACGGCGGCCCGGTGATCTCCAAGATCGTCGAGTGGAGCAACACGGCGCGCAAGCAGGGGCTGCTCGGGCTCGAGCCGATCATCGAGCGCGAGCCCGACGAGTTCGTGAAGAAGGCGCTGCAGCTGGTGGTGGACGGCAGCGAGCCGGAAAGCATCAGCAACGCGATGTACGTCGAGCTCACCATGCGCGAGCACGCCGAGCTCGCCGCGGCCAAGGTGTTCGAGGCGATGGGGGGCTATTCCCCGACGCTCGGCATCATCGGCGCGGTGCTCGGCCTGATCGCGGTGATGCAGAACCTCACGGACCCGAGCAAGCTCGGTCCGGGCATCGCCTCCGCCTTCACCGCCACCATCTACGGCATCAGCTTCGCCAACCTGTTCTTCCTGCCCGTCTCCCAGAAGCTGAAGGGCATCATCCTGCGCCAGACGCAGTTCCGGGAGATGGTGATCGACGGCATGCTCTGCATCGCCCAGGGCGAGAATCCGCGCGCGATCGAGGCGAAGCTGCAGGGGTATCTGCATTGAGCGCATCGCCTCACCGGCGCGCATAGCCTGAACATGTCGCGTCGGCGCAAGAAACACCAGGAGGAGGCGGAGAACCACGAGCGCTGGGCGATCCCGTACGCGGATCTGCTGACGCTGCTGCTCGCCTTCTTCGTGGTGATGTACTCCATCTCCTCGGTCAACGCCGGCAAGTACCGCGTGCTTTCCGACTCGCTGTACGCGGCATTTCGCGGCCAGCCGCGCAGCATCCAGCCGATCCAGATCGGGCAGAAGCGGGTCGGCTCCGGCGCCGACCTGCGCATCACCCTGGTCCAGCAGCAGATCATGAAGGGCCAGCCGCGCAAGCTCCTCGATCCGGTGCCGCTCGCGGTGTCGCGGCCGATCCTCGACATGCCGCAGACCCCGCCGCCCGCGGCGGCCGCGAATCCCCCGGCCCCGAGCGGCTCCGCGGGCCCGGCGCACCCGCAGAGCGCCGCCGCCCGGGCCGCCGATGCCGCGGCCGCCGCGACCCTCAAGCGCGTGGAGAACGACGTGGTGCGGGCGATGGCGAGCCTGGTCGCGAAGAAGATGGTGGTCGTGCGGCGCACGCGCTACATGATCGACGTCGAGATCCGCATCGACATTCTCTTCCCGAGCGGCAGCGCCCGGCTGTCCGCGCGCGCGATCGACATCATCCGGCGTCTCGGGGCAGTGCTGGCCCACTTCCCCAATCCCATCCGGGTCGAGGGATTCACGGACAACGT
>JAKAZP010000463.1 GCA_021815905.1 Pseudomonadota bacterium
GGGCGAGAGCCGCACGAGCACGCCCTCGTCCGCATCGCCCACCGCGGGCACGCCGCCGCCCACATCCATGATGCTCGCGAGGTACTCGAGCATCGCCTCGAGCGTGCCCCAGTACCTCTCGCCGAAGTCGCAGCCGTTCGCGCGGGCGAAGAGCCCCGCGACGAGCAGCATGTCGGCGACCGCGTGGTGGTACCAGATCGCCTGCTCCTTGTTCACGCCGTCATCGAAGTTCTGCTCGAGCGCCTCGCGCTCGAGCTCCGTGCGCGCCGTGCGCCGCCAGCGCTCGCTCTCGGGCCAGAGCGGCCAGAGCAGCGTCGCGATCAAGAGTCCGGTGGCCTCCCCGAGCAGATGGTTGTTGGCGGAGGAATGGCGTGACCAGTGCCCATCGATGAAGTGGCAGTGGCGGTGGATCGACTCGAGCCAGCGGCTGCGGAACGCGGCGCCCTCGGCATCCGCGAAGATCGGGGCGGTCTCGGCGCCGAGCAGCACCCAGGCAAAGGCCCAGTTGACGAGCCGGATCGCGTGCTCGAGGCTCGCGCACCAGTTGACCCCGAGCGGATACGGGCACTGCTCGATCCAGGAGACGACGAGCCGCCGCGCGCCGTCCGCGAAACGCGGCTCGCGCGTGAGGTGCCAGGCCTGGGCGAGGGTCACGAGCTCGAGGTGGCGGTTGATCTCCCACAGGTACTTGATGTCACCGACCCGTTTCGCATCGCGATAATCGATGCTCTTGCCGAAGTCGAGGGGCGCCTCGATCCCGCTCTTCGGGTCGCGGTTCCAACGCGGCGGGAACCCGAGCTGCGCGCCGCGCAGCGCGAAGACGTCGAAACGGCCCTCGAGGATCCTGTCGGCCGCGCGCACGTAGGGGCCGGCGTCGAAGCCGCGCGGCAGCGGCGACACCCACGGCTTGCCGCAAGCGCCGTGGGGCGCGCCCGCAGAGGCCAGCCCCCACCCCGCCCGCTCGACTCCGGCGCGGATCTTGCGCCCGAGTCTGAAGCCGACTTCCCGCACGCTCATGGCGCGCAGGCGCTGAAACGTCCATTTCAGCCGTTCGCGGCCTTCGGGCGAGCGCGCCGGGCGATGCATGGTGTCTCCGGAGAGGGCCATCCGGAGAAAACGGCCAAGTCAGGCTCCAGGTTCCCCGCCCCGGGGACCGCGCCGGCCGGCGAAGAACGCGAGCGCGGCCGACTTGAACTCCGCCGACCCGAGGCGCGCGGTGAATTCCCTGAGCTCCTCCTCCATCTGCGCGACAATCGCTTCGCGCTCACCGGCGCCAAGCAGCCTCTTCGTCGCGCGCACCGCCTCGGGGGGCTGACGCGCGACCCTCTCGGCGAGCGCCCGCGCCTCCTCGATGAGCGCCTCGTCGTCCACCACCCGGTTGACGAGCCCGAGGTCCTTGGCGGTGGGCGCATCCATCGGCTCCCCGAGCAGCAGCAGCTCCGCGGCGCGGCGGCGCCCGACGAGCCGCGGCAGGAGCAGCGTGCTCGCCGCCTCGGGCACGAGGCCGAGCTGAACGAACGGCAGGATGAGGCGGGTGCTGCGCGCGGCCGCGACGACGAGATCGCAATGCAGCAGGAGCGTCACGCCGATGCCGGCGGTGGCGCCGTGGACGGCGGCGATCAGCACTTTCTCGAGTCCGGGCAGAGCGCGCAGGAAACGGGTGGTCGCGTGCTCGGGATCACTCAACACCGCGCCGTTGACGAAGTCCTTCAGATCGTTGCCCGCGGTGAAGCAGGCGCCCTCACCGCTCAGGAGGATGACGCGCGCCTCGCGGTCCGCTTCGGCCGCGGCGAATGCCTCGAGGAGCGCCGCGTACATCTCCAGCGTGAGCGCATTGCGCTTCTCGGGGCGACACAGCCGCACCTCGTGGATCGGACCCTGACGGGAGACGAGAACGTGCTCGGACATCGAAGTCCTCCGCAGGCTTACCGCGCCCGGATAATAGTATTATATGATGCCAACGCGCCGACTCACCGGCGCATGATAGCCGGGTCGAGCCCGCGATGAGTGCGCCTGCACGTTCTGCTTCCGCGCGGCACCCGATGCCGCGCCCCATGCCTCGCCTGAGCCGCCTCGCCCTCGAGCGAGCGAGGTCGAGCCACGATCAGATTGCCGCGACACTCGGCACGGAGCTGTTGAAGGGCGTGTATCCGCCGGGAAGCATCATGCCGTCCGAGCCGCAGCTCATCGAGCGCTTCCAGGTCTCGCGCACGGTGATGCGCGAGGTGATGAAGACGCTCGCCGCCAAGGGCTTCGTGATCTCGAAGACCAAGGTCGGCACGCGTGTGCGCGACCCGGTCTACTGGAACTACTTCGACGCCGACGTGCTCGCCTGGCGGGTGCGGCTCGGACTCGATGACGAGTTCATGAGGAGCCTGACGGAGGTGCGACGGGCGCTCGAGCCGGCGGCGGCCGCTCTCGCCGCCCGCCACCGCACGAGCGCCGACCTCACCCGACTGCGGCAGTGCGTGCGCGAGATGGCGCGAAGCGGCCATACGCGGCAGAGTTTCGCCGAGGCCGATCTCGACTTTCACCTCGCCATCGGCAGCGCCTCGGGCAACCCGCTCATCCGCTCGATGGCGAGCGTGA
>JAKAZP010000464.1 GCA_021815905.1 Pseudomonadota bacterium
GACGACCGCCGCAGCGGTCGGGCAGGTCGGGGTGGTGCGGCGAGACCCGATGGCGATGCAGCCCTTCTGCGGCTACAACTTCGCCGACTACTGGCGGCACTGGCTCGCCGTGGGCGCGAGGCTTGCGCGTCCGCCGCGCATCTTCCACGTCAACTGGTTCAGGCGCGACGCCGCGGGCAAGTTTCTGTGGCCGGGGTACGGGGAGAATCTGCGGGTGCTCTCCTGGATGCTGGAGCGCTGCGCCGGGCGGGCCGAGGCGGCCAGCTCTCCGATCGGCCTGCTCCCGCGGCCCGAGGATCTCGACACGCGCGGGCTCGAGGTCAGCTCGCAGACACTCGAGGCGCTTCTCTCGATCGACCCGGCGCTCTGGCGCAAGGAAGTGGCGGACGTGCGCGCGTACCTCGAGCGGTTCGCCTCCCGGCTACCCGGCGCCATGCTCGAGGAGCTCGCGAGCATGGAGGGACAGCTGCTCTAGAGCCCGTCCTCGCAGGCGAATCGGATGGTCTGCGCCGAGTCGGCCTCGGGAAGTCTTCCGAGGCCGATCATGCCTTCGCCCTTGAGCTGCAGGCTGTCGCGGCGCACGAAGGACTCCTCGCCGCCGGCGGTCTGAACGAAGGTGCCGTTGGTGCTCTGGTCGATCAGCACGAGCTTGTGGCGGGCGAGCTCGATACGCGCATGCAGGCGCGAGATCAGGTTCCCCTTCACGACGAGATCGTTGTCTTCGGCGCGCCCGATGGTCGCGCTCGGGTGCTGCTCATCGACCACGACCTCGCGATCGAGCCACCGCAGCCGCAGCTTGACCGGCCGCGCCGTGCGCCCGACGAGCGCGATCGCCGGCACCATGCTGGTCACGTCCTCGGTCTGCCACAGCACCTCGTAGAGCGGCACTTCGTTGCCCTGCCCCTTGATCGGGGCCGTGTCGATCAGGCGACACGCGGCCCGCCACTCCGGAGAGAGGTGCTCGACGGTGGCCGCCGTGGTGATGATCTGCCCCGCCTTGGCCTGACTGGTCATGCGGTTGGCCGTGTGGACGGTCGAGCCGAAGACGTCCCGGCTCTCGAGCACCACCGGCCCGAAATGGCATCCGATGCGAATCGACACCGGCTGCCCGTCGACCTTGAGCTGGGCATGAGTGGAAATCTGCTTCTGCATCTGCGCGGCGGCATTCAGGGCATCATCGGCGCTCGGGAAGCTCGCCATCACCTCATCGCCCATCGTCTTGATGACGGTACCCTGACGCTGCTCGGTCGCGGTGCGCATCACCTCGATGCAGGTCGAGACCATATCGCGGGCGCGCAGGTCCCCCATCAGCTCATAGAGCCGGGTCGAGCCGACGACGTCGGCGAAAATAATGGCGAGTTCGATATCCTTGCCCATTTTGTGCGCAGCCGGCCCCCCCGCCATGAACCCCCCTCGTGCGGCAGGGCGACGACGTCTCCGGGTGATTATACGCGAGGGACTCCACCCCGCTACCGAGCAGCTTGCGGCTCCGTCCGGGCGCCCCGCGCCTCAGCAGGCCCCGGAAGCGCGGCGAGGCTCGTCCACGAGCGCCGCGCGCCGGATGAGCTCGGCCCCCGCGTTCCTTGCCCGCGCACCCTCGCTGAGCAGGCGGCGGTAGTCGCGGGCCCCGGGCTCGCCCGCATGGAGCCCGAGCATGTGCCGCGTGATCGAGGCGAGCCGCTCACCGCGCTCGAGCTCGCGCTCGGCGTACCGCGCCATGCGCTCGAGCAGATAGGCGGCCGAGGGGAGCGGCGCCCCGGTGGGCGCCAGCGCGCGATCGAGCTGGCCGAGGAGCATCGGCCGATGATAGGCCTCGCGGCCGAGCATGACTCCATCGCACCACTCGAGGGCCGCGAGCACCGCGGGCACATCGCGCAAGCCGCCGTTGACGATGACGGGCAGCGCGGGAAACGCAGCCTTCAAGCGGCGCACGACCTCGTATCGCAGGGGCGGGATTTCCCTGTTGTCCTTCGGCGACAGTCCGCCGAGCACCGCCTGGCGCGCGTGCACGATCGCCACCTCGCAGCCGGCGAGGCGCACCTGATCCACGAAATCGTGCAGCGCGGCGAAGTCATCCTCGTCGAAGCCCGAGAGCGCGCCGCGCGCCTGCTCGCGGGTGCCCGTCACGACGCCGATGCGCATCTTCACCGTGACCGGCAGCCGCACCGCGGCGCGCATCGCCGCCACGCAGTCCGCCACGCGCGCGGGCTCGCGCATCAGGCAGGCGCCGAAGGCGCCGCTCGCCACCCGGTCGCTCGGGCAGCCGCAGTTGAGGTTGATCTCGTCGTAGCCCGCCTCCTGCCCCATGCGCGCCGCGGCGGCCAGCTCGCGCGCATCGCTCCCGCCCAACTGCAGCGCGAGCGGATGCTCCTCGGGATCGAACTCGAGCAGCCGCCGCGCATCCCCGCGAACGATCGCCGCCGAGGTCACCATCTCCGTATAGAGCAGCGCCCGCGGCGAGAACCCGCGCAGGAAATACCGGCAGTGCCTGTCGGTCCAGTCCATCATCGGTGCAACGCTGATTTTCCTATTTAATTCCAATTACTTATCCAAGTTTTCTCAAAACAACATAAGAAATTGCTGCGGT
>JAKAZP010000465.1 GCA_021815905.1 Pseudomonadota bacterium
AGATCGAGCACATCGGTCGCGTGGTCCGGGTGGGCGACGGCATCGCCGTGGTCCGCGGGCTGCCTGCGACCCGCCTCGATGAACTGCTGCTGTTCGACAATGGCGTCCGCGGACTGGCGGTCGATCTCGGGGAAGAGGAGATCGGCTGCGTGCTGCTCGGCGAGACCGGCACCATCGCTGCCGACAGCCTCGTCAAAGGCACCGCCGAAGTGGTCCGCGTCCCGGTGGGCGATGCGCTGCTCGGCCGGGTGGTCGATGCGCTCGGCCTGCCGCTCGATGACCGGGAACCGCCCGAGCCGGCCGACCACTGGCCCGTGGAACGGCCGGCGCCGGCCATCGTCGATCGCGCACTGGTCACACGACCGCTCACGACCGGGCTGCTGGTGGTCGATGCAATGATTCCTCTGGGGCGGGGACAGCGCGAGCTCATCATCGGTGACCGGGGGACCGGCAAGACCGCGGTCGCGGTCGATGCGATCCTCAGCCAGCGATCGAGCGACGTGCTGTGCATCTACGCGGCGATCGGACAAAAGGCTTCCTCGGTGGTCCGCGTGATCGATGCCGTGCGCCGCCATGGCGATGCGGCACGCTGCCTGTTCGTGGTCGGCAACGCCGATGCCGCGCCGGGGCTGCAGTGGCTGACGCCCTATGCGGCCTGCGCGATGGGCGAGTACTTCATGTCCAGGGGCCACGACGTGCTGCTCGTGATCGACGATCTCACCAAGCATGCCGCCGCATACCGGCAAGTCTCACTGCTGTTGCGCCGCCCGCCCGGGCGGGAGGCGTATCCCGGCGACATCTTCTACATTCACTCCCGGCTCCTGGAGCGTTCGGCCAAGCTCTCGCCCGAGCGCGGCGGCGGCTCGCTCACGGCACTGCCGATCGCCGAGACCCAGGCCGGCAACATCAGTGCCTACATCCCGACCAATCTGATCTCGATCACCGACGGACAGATCTATCTCGACCCCCGCCTGTTCTACGAGGACTTGAAGCCGGCGGTCGACGTCGGCAAGAGCGTGTCCCGCGTCGGCGGCAAGACGCAGGCCGTCGCGCTGCGGTCACTGGCCGAGAACCTGAGGTTGGAATACGCGCAATTCCTGGAGCTCGAGGTCTTCACGCGCTTCGGCACCATGGTGGACGCGCGCACCCGCGGCATCATCGAGCATGGGCGGCGCATTCGCGCGGTGCTCGGGCAGCCGCAGTTCGCGCCGCTCACGCTCGGTCTGCAGATCGCGCTGCTGTGTGCGCTCGGCGACCGGGTGCTCGACTCGCTGACGATCGAGCAGGTGGCCTCGTTTCGACTGCGCCTCGAACCCTGGCTCGAGGCGCACAGCCCACCCATCCTGTCGCTCGACGAACGGATGCCGCCGCTCACGGACGACGAGCGGCTGCGACTCAAGGAGGTCCTGACCCGGCTGGCCGATGACATCCGCGCCGCGCACGCCACGCCCACCCCATCCGCGCCGCCGGCCTCCGCCTCGGAGGCAACATGAGCCGGCTGGTGGAGATCACGCACCGCCTCACCAGCATGAACGAGCTGGCCGACATCGTCGGCGCGATGCGCTCCCTGGCCGGCATGCGGATGCAGGAGGCGCAGCAGGCACTGATCGGCGTCGGCACCTACGTCGACTCCATGACCCGGGCGCTCGGCATGGCCCTGTCGCTCGACCAGTCCTCCGGGAGCGATACCGGCGGCCTGCGGGGGCATCGGATCCTCGTGCTGTGTGGCGCCGAACACGGCTTCGTCGGCGGTTTCAACGACCGCCTGCTGGAGTCAGCGGTCCAGGTTCTACAGCACGGCGATGAGTTGTTCGTGATCGGCGCCCGCGCAGCCGCCGTGGCGCTCGAGCGAGGAGTCGCGATGGCGTGGTCCGGGTCCATGGCAACGCATGCCGCCGCGGCTTCAGACTCCGTCGCCAGACCGATCCGCGAGCTGTACCGCCGATTGGCGCGAGCGGAGGTCCTGGGTCTTGCGGTGATGTATGCGCGCGCCCGGCCGGGAAACTCGCTCGAGGTGACGCATCGATCACTGCTGCCGATCGATCGAGCCGCCTTTCCCGCGGCGGTGCCGCGCTCGCCGCCGCTGCACCAACTCGCGCCGGGGGTGCTCGTCCAGCGGTTCATCGCCGAGTACTTGTACGCGATCCTCACGGAAGCCGCGGTCGAGTCGATTGCCGCCGAGAACGCAGCACGCCTCGCCGCCATGGAAGCCGCACGGGAGAACGTCGACCGCAAGCTCGAGAGTCTGCGCGAGCAATCCCGGCAGGCCCGACAGACGGAAATCACCGATGAGCTGCTCGACCTGATCACCGGCACGGAAGCCGCCGACCCGCCGACCGCGCGGACGTATTCCGCGCGCACTGAACGGTCGACTGGCCGAGAAACCTCAACCCCTACTTCGTCGCGTGCACCTTCGGCGTGTTCGTGAAACTCGTGCTCGCGTCCTCCGGGATCGCGTAGACCGCATATCCACTCGTCGGTCAGCGCAGGATCGCGTTCGCGATCCTGGCCCACTCGGGAGAATGGCTCACGAGGATGACCATCACGACGCTCTGACACAGCACGAACGCCGGCAGCCC
>JAKAZP010000466.1 GCA_021815905.1 Pseudomonadota bacterium
CTCGCCGGCGCGGCGATAGAGCACCGGCAGGTGCGAGACGAACGGCGCGCCCTCGACCTGGGAGATCAGCGTCCCGAACGCGTCGTGCGCCGCCAGGCGGTCGAGGTCGGCGAGGTCTCTCGAGCGAAAGGCGTCGGGTACGTACATGGGCAGCGCTCCGCCCGCATTCTACCCGGCCTCACCCGCTCAGCGGGGCAGCGCGAGCAGCGCGCCGGCCGGACTGACCCGGCCGCCGCCGACGTCCGCGCCCGGTTCAGGGGTGCCGGGAGCTGGCCGGCTGCGTGGATTTGGCGTGCAGCGGAGCCACCCCTGCGCCCGCCGGATGCAGCGCCGCCCGATTCCGCGAGATCGCGGCAAAGAGATCCTTGTAGAACACCGGTTGGGTGATATTGCCTTCCGCGCGCACCACCGACTGTTACTCCCTGCCGGTCGGGATCGGCAGGATGAACAGGAAGTGATCGTACTTGTGCACTTCCCGGTTGAGCACGGTCTTCTCGCTGGCGGCGGCCGTCAACAGCGAGGAGGCGGGGCAGGACGATGCCACATCGAGCGTAATGCGCACGAGATACGCGATCTTGGAATCCTTCGGATCCGCGAACGTGCGCTCACCCCGCAGCAGGCCGTCCGCGGAGCTGTCCTCCTCGATATCGAACCCCTGCTGCACCAGCGAAAGCTTCGCGGCCTGGTAGACCCGAGCCGCCGGCGCTGAAAGATCCGTGGCGATATTGAGATTTCAAAAGAAATCTGAATCCGGACAACTTCTCCCCGGCTCGTGCGTCTGAGCAGGTGATTGAGGCACTTTTGCGTTATCCCGGTGGGGCGCGGCACGCTCGGGTTTCCCCCTCCCTGAGCTCGAGTGTCAGCCGCCTGAACTCGCCCGCGAGCTTTGGCTCGTGCGCGGCGAGCACCGTGGGAAGCCTACCGCCCCCTCGCGGGGGCGGTTTTTTTGTGTGCCGTCAGGTCGCCGGAATCCCGGCGCCGGAATCCAACTGCGGAAATCAGGCGACTTCCGCGGCGGCCGTGCTCGCAGGCGCGGGCTCGTGACCCGCGCCCGGGAGGCGCATCGCCACCTCGAGGCCGCCGCCCGCGGCCAGGCGCGCGATGATCGTCCCCCCATGGCGCTCGATGGCGCGCGCCGCGATGGCGAGCCCGAGTCCGTCACCCCCGCCGGCGCGATCGCGCGCGGCATCGACCCGGTAGAAGGGCTCGAAGATGAGCTCGAGATCCTTCGCCGGCACGCCCGGGCCGCGATCGCGCACCGTGACCTCGATCTCCTTCCCATCGCTCACCGGGCAGCGGCGCGCCGACACCGCGACCTCCTTTCCCGAGGCGCCGTAGCGCACGGCGTTGCGGATGACGTTCTCGAAGGCGCTGCGCAGGAACTCGGCATCGCCCCGGACCTCGAGCCCGCTGTCGGCCGTCAGTGTCAGCCTGCAATCGCGCGCATCGGCTTCGATCGCCACGTCGTCCGCGATGCTCTTGAGGAGCTGCCCGATGTCGACGGGCGCGGCGTCCACCCCGTTCGCGGGGCGCTCGAGCCGCACGAGCTTCAGGGTGCGCGCGATGAGGTGCTCGAGCCGGTCCGCCTCGTTCGCGATGCGCTCGAGATGCCGCTCGATGTTGCCGCCCTGCTCGCGCCGCGCGAGCGAGAGGGCGAGCTGCAGCCGGGTGAGGGGCGAGCGCAGCTCGTGCGATACGTCGCGCAGCAGTTGCTGCTTCGCCTCGAGCAGGCTCTGGAGCCGCTCGGCCATGGTGTCGAAATCCGCGGCGAGACGCGCGAGGTCGTCCTGACTCCCGGCGGCGCCCGGCCGCATGCGCACCGTGAGATCGCCCGCGGCCAGCTTGCGCGTCGCCTCGCGCAGCCGGTCGATGGGACCGACGACGTGGCGCGTCAGGAAGAAGCACACCAGCGTGCTCACCACCAGCGCGATGGCGAGCGTCGCGGCGGCGACCCCGGGGAGCTCGAGCTCGCCGAACAGCGGCGGATGCTCGTGCAGCGGCCCGACCACCACGTGATACGTGCTGCCATCGGGGGACAGCAGCACGAGCGCGCCGCCGATCGGAGAGATGGCGCCCGAGCGCACCGTCGGCGCCCCCGTCTTGGTGCGGCCCATGAGCGGGCGGATGATGTAGCGCGGCAGCGGCCGCCCCAACAGGTCACGGCCGTTGGGACCGACGATGTAGGTACGGTCGAAGAGCGGCCCGGGAGCGAGACCGTCGAGCCACTCGGCGAGGCCCTGCGCGCCGTCCTCCTCGAACGCCGTGGCCGCCTCGCCGAAGAGCTGCCCGCGCTGCTCCCAGGGCGTCTCGCTCCGATGCTGGATGGCGACGTCCACCACCGTCACCGTGCCGATGAGAATCAGCGCGATGGCGAGCCAGAAGGAGCGGAAGATGCGCCAGAAGAGGGAGTGCATGAGGTCGTCACCGCCGCTCAGCGCATGACCAGCGCATAACCCGAGCCGCGCACGCTCTGGACCGTGATCTCACGGGTGAGCCTTCCCATCTTGCGCCGGAGATTGCTCACGTGAGTATCGAGGCTGCGGTCGGTCGGCAGCAGCCGCCGCCCGAGGGCCTGCGTC
>JAKAZP010000467.1 GCA_021815905.1 Pseudomonadota bacterium
CTTCGGCGAGAAGGGCCGCTACGACTACACCCGCTCGGGCAATCCCACCCGCGACCTGCTGGGCGGAGCGCTCGCACAGCTCGAGGGCGGTGCCGGGGCGGTCGTCACGGCTACCGGCATGGCGGGCGTGACCCTCACCGGATACCTCGTGCCGGCCGGTGGGCGAATCGTTGCGCCGCACGACTGTTATGGCGGAACGTACCGGTTGTTCGATGCCTGGCGGCGCCGCGGTGAGCGCGAGGTGGAGTTCGTCAATTTCGCCGACGAGGTGGCGCTGCGGGCGGCACTGTCGCGCCCGGCCGCGCTGCTGTGGATCGAGACGCCGAGCAACCCGCTGCTGCGCATCACGGATATCGAGCAGGTCGCCGCGCTCGGCCATGCCGCCGGCGCACGGGTGGCCGTCGACAACACCTTCCTGTCCCCGGCGTGGCAGCAGCCGCTCGCTCTCGGCGCCGATGTCGTCGTGCACTCCACGACCAAGTACCTCAACGGCCACAGCGACGTGGTCGGCGGGGCGGTCGTGGCGCGCGAGCGGGAGGTGCACGATGAGCTCGCCTGGTGGGCCAACTGCCTCGGGCTCACCGGTTCTCCCTTCGACAGTTTCCTCACGCTGCGCGGGCTGCGCACGCTGCACGCCCGGCTCGAGCAGCACGGGCGCAATGCCCAGGCGCTCGCTGAATGGCTCACGGGCGAGCAGGGTGTGAGCCGGGTCTATTATCCGGGGCTGGCGAGTCATGCCGGACACGAGGTGGCGCGGCGTCAGCAGCGCGGCTTCGGCGCGATCGTCACGGTGGAGCTCGCCGGTGGGCTCGCCGCGGTACGCGCGTTTTGCGAGGGTCTGGAATATTTCTCGCTCGCCGAGTCGCTCGGCGGCGTCGAGAGCCTGGTGGCGCATCCGGCGACCATGACCCATGCCGCGATGGATCCGGTCGCGCGCGCCAAGGCGGGGCTCACCGATGGTCTGATCCGACTGTCGGTCGGTATCGAGGCGCTGGAGGATCTGCGCGCCGATCTCGAGGCGGGTCTGGCACGGGCCCGCGCGTCAACCTAGATGCGCTTGATGCTCACGATCCGGCCGCGCGCGGTGAAGGCGGCCGTTTTGCGCTCGAGGATCAGATACAGCCCGTAAGCGGTGAGGAAGCCCACCCGGTCGCGCGCCCGCACGATGCCGTTGCGCGAGATCGTGCAGCGCAGATTGAGCAGGTGCCCCGGCAGCGCCTCCTGCAGCCTGCTCGCCCGATGCAGGCGCCGCCCGGCAGAGCAGGTCTCGTCCGTCACCCCGCGCCGCCAACGCACCGAGAGGCGGTAGGTCTGCCCCGGCTGCGGGTGTGCCACTCCGGGGGTAAGGGCGAGCAACTGCTGCAGCCTGATGGGCTTGGGCGCGAGCCCGAAGCGATAGCGCAGGCTTTGGGTCTCGAGGCTGAACAGTCCGAGATAGCTCAGATTCAGGTTCAGAGCGGTGGGAATCGAGTTGAACTCGAGTTGCTCGCGGTCTTGCAGGTATCCGCCGCGAAAGGCCATGATCCGGTCGGTGACGTCGATTGTGACGCGCGCATTGGTGCGCAGGACGTGTCGCACGAACTGGCGCGTGACGAGCAGCTGGTGAAAGCGCGGGGTGGGCGTGCCGCTCCGTTCGATGCGTGCTTGTACGCTGCCCGGGAGTTGCGCCGACTGGAAATGTTCGGCCAGATTAGGCGGCAGGATTGGCCGTGACGGTACGGGTGCGCACGAGCTTCCCGCAGCGGCATCCCGTCTGTGGCCGCCGCGCTCCGCCGGCGCAGCCGCTGAGCGCGGCGGCGAGGACTGCGACCATGGCGAACGCAACGGCTCGCACCATCATGCCTCTCATTCGCAGCGCACGCTGCCGGATTCTATCCTCGCCAGCTGGCAGGGTAAGGCAGCACCCGCGGCCGCCGGCGCAAGATCACAGTCGGCTGAGCACCGCCTCGCCGGCTTCCCGGGTCGTTGCCGCCGGGCCATTCCCGGCGATGTCCGCAGTGCGGGCGCCGATGTCGATCGCGGCCGCGACGGCCCGCTCGAGTGCATCGGCTTCGGCGCTGAGTCCTAGCGAGTGACGCAGCAGCATCGCGACGCTGAGCAGCGTGCCGCAGGGATTGGCGATGCCGCGGCCGGCAATGTCGGGCGCCGAGCCGTGGATCGGCTCGTACAGCCCCCGCCGTCCCTCGCCGAGGGAGGCCGACGGCAGCAGGCCGAGCGAGCCGGCGAGCATCGAGGCCTCATCGGTCAGGATGTCGCCGAACATGTTCTCGGTCACCAGCACGTCGAACTCGCGCGGACGGCGGATCAGGTGCATGGCTGCGGAGTCGACCAGCATGTGCTCGAGGGTCACCTCGGGGAATTCCTCGCGCATCACTCGGCTCGTCACCTGGCGCCACAGACGCGAGGTCTCGAGCACGTTCGACTTGTCGATCGACACGAGCCGGCCGCGGCGCTGCTGCGCCAGTCGTGCCGCGACGCGCACGATGCGTTCGACTTCGCCGACCGTGTAGGTGCACACGTCGGTGGCCGAATCGGCCTCGCGGCGCTTCTCGCCGAAGTAGATCCCGCCGGTGAGT
>JAKAZP010000468.1 GCA_021815905.1 Pseudomonadota bacterium
CCAGCTCGTGGCGCAGGTGCGCCCGGCCGGGGAGCGCGAGTACGAGTCGGTGCTCGCCTCGGCGGCCGAAGCCGCGCTCGCCTGGCGCACGGTGCCGGCGCCGAAGCGCGGGGAAGCCGTGCGCCTCATCGCCGCGGAGCTCAGGCGCCTGAAGAGCGACCTCGGCACGCTGGTCTCGCTCGAGAACGGCAAGATCCTCGCCGAGGGACTGGGCGAGGTCCAGGAGATGATCGACATCGCCGACTTCGCCGTCGGACAGTCGCGGATGCTCTACGGCCTGACGATGCACTCCGAGCGGCCCGGGCATCGCATGTACGAGCAGTGGCATCCGCTCGGGGTGGTGGGCATCGTCTCGGCGTTCAACTTCCCGGTCGCCGTCTGGTCGTGGAACGCCTTCATCGCGGCGATCTGTGGCAACGTCTCGGTCTGGAAGCCCTCGCCGAAGACACCCCTCACGGCGCTCGCCATACAGCAGCTTTGCAGCCGGGTGCTGAGCGAGCGCAAGCTCGCGCCCGTCTTCCAGCTCTTCATCGATGGCGGCACCGAGCTCGCCGCGCGCTTCGTGGACGACCGGCGGGTGGCGCTCGTCTCCTTCACCGGCTCGACCGCCGTCGGGCGCAAGGTCGGGGAGCGTGTCGCGGCGCGCCTCGGCCGGAGCCTGCTCGAGTTGGGCGGCAACAACGCGATCATCGTCGATGAGACCGCCAACCTCGATCTCGCCGTGCCCGCGATCGTCTTCGGCGCCGTCGGCACGGCCGGACAGCGCTGCACCAGCACCCGGCGGGTGTTCGTGCACAAGGGCGTCGCCGCCGAGCTCGAGCGCCGTCTGGTGAATGCCTACCGCCAGGTGCGCATCGGCAACCCGCTCGATCCGGCGACGCTCATGGGCCCGCTGATCGATGCCCCCGCGCTCGAGCGGTTCGAGGCGGCGGTAGCGGCCGCGCGCGCGGCCGGCGGCGAGGTCCTGCACGGCGGCAAGACGCTCGGGGGCGAGGGCCACTTCGTCGAGCCGACGCTGATCCGGGCGCGCAACGAGTGGCCGATCGTGCAGGCCGAGACCTTCGGTCCGATCCTGTACCTGATCCCGGTCGACTCGCTCGATGAGGCGATCGCGGCGCAGAATGCGAGCCTCTACGGGCTCTCCTCGGCGCTGTTCACCGACCGGCTGCAGCACGCGGAGCGCTTCCTCTCGGCCTCGGGCAGCGACTGCGGCATCGCCAACATCAACATCGGCACTTCGGGCGCGGAGATCGGCGGGGCGTTCGGCGGCGAGAAGGACACGGGCGGCGGCCGGGAATCGGGCTCGGATGCCTGGAAGACCTACATGCGCCGCCAGACCAACACCATCAACTGGAGCCGCGAGCTGCCGCTCGCCCAGGGCATCAAGTTCGAGCTCTGAAGGCGTCGGGGAACTTCCCCGGAACCGACGGTGTCAGACCGGGCGCGAACTCCCGCGTCCCGCCTCATGCCCCGGCGGCGGGCGGTCATCCGGCCGCCGCGTCGCATCAAGCGCATCGAAAGTCGAGGAAGATGAGCCTCATCGCAGTCAGCAAGGGCGCCCTGCGCCGTCGAATGAGCATGGTCGGCGCGGTGCTGTTGATGGGCGCGGTGGTGAGCGCGGGCGCCGCGGGCGCCGCAGGCGCGCTCGAGGTGATCCATGCGCGTCAGCATCGGCTCCATTCGCTCGGCAGGGAATTCAAGTCTCTCCGGGACCGGGCCGGAGACTCGCATCCCAACTGGAGCGCCATCGCCGGCGAGGCGAACGACATCGAGCGTCTCGCCGCCGCGCTGCCGGGCTGGTTTCCCGCCGGCAGCGGACCGGGCCATGGAGTCAAGACCCGCGCGGCGGCGGCGATCTGGGCGCAGCCGAAGGCGTTCGCGCGCGCCGCGCGGACATTCCTGAATCGTGCTCGAGACCTGCAGCAAGCCGCCGCCCGCCACGATCGGCGCGCGCTCGCGCCGCGCGCGAGGGCGCTCGGGGAGGCCTGCGGGAGCTGCCACCGCCGTTTCCGGGCGCGCGGAAGCTGGTGGTGATCCGCCCTCGCCTCCCATGGGCGAGGCTCGAGCGGATTCGGGTCTGGGATCTGCCGACCCGGATCTCGCATTGGGCCCTCGTCACGCTCTTCGGGCTTTGCTGGTGGACCGCCGAGACGGACCGCATGAGGTGGCACCGCATCGCCGGATACGGCGTGCTCGGCGCGGTGCTGTTTCGCCTCGCATGGGGATTCTGCGGCGGACAGACCGCGCGCTTCGGCCACTTCGTCCGCGGGCCGGCGGCAACCTTGCGCTACGTGCGCAAGCTCTTCGGACATGCCCGCGAGGACTCCCCCGCCCCGATCGGGCACAACCCGCTCGGAGCTGTCAGCATTCTCGTCATGCTCGGTCTGCTGCTCGCGCAGACCGCGCTCGGCCTGTTCGCCGGGAGTCTCGATGGAATCGGCTCCGGGCCGCTGTCCCGCTGGGTCTCGTTCGAGGCGAGCCGGCGGTTCGCCCACCTGCACGCGGCCAACTTCGATCTGCTGCTGGCGATGATCGGTGTGCATCTCGGCGCGATCGCCTTCCATCGCCTCGC
>JAKAZP010000469.1 GCA_021815905.1 Pseudomonadota bacterium
CGGCCCGGGCAAGCCCCCGAAGTCCGGGAACTGACCCCCGCCGCCCGCGCGCGGGCGCTATCCGGTGAGCTTGTCCTGCGTGCGGGTCTCGAAATCCCGCGCGTCGTGGCGCTCGCGCAGCTGCTCCGAGGGCTCCCCGCTCGTCCGGTTCACCATCCGTCCGCGGCGCACGGCCGGGCGCTCGAGCAGCATGTCGGCCCAGCGCTGAACGTTGCGGTACTCCTGGACGCTCAGGAACTCGGCCGCCTCGTAGGTCCAACCCTTCGCAAGCCCCCCGTACCACGGAAAGGTCGCCATGTCGGCGATGGTGTACTCGGGCCCGGCGACGTACCGGCTCTCGGCCAGCCGCCGATCGAGCACGTCGAGCTGGCGCTTCACCTCCATGGCGAAACGGTCGATGGCGTACTCGATCTTGGTCGGGGCGTACTTGTAGAAATGGCCGAATCCGCCGCCGAGGTAGGGAGCGCTCCCCACCTGCCAGAACAGCCACGACAGGCACTCGGCGCGCGCGGCAGGCTCGTGCGGCAGGAATGCGCCGAATTTTTCCGCGAGATGCAGCAGGATCGCGCCGGATTCGAACACCCGGAATGGCTTCGGGCCGCTGCGATCGAGCAGAGCGGGGATCTTGGAGTTCGGGTTGACGGCGACGAAACCGCTGCCGAACTGCTCTCCTTCGGAGATGTTGATCAGCCAGGCATCGTATTCCGCGCCGCGATGCCCGAGCGCGAGCAATTCCTCCAGCATGATCGTGACTTTGACCCCGTTCGGCGTCGCGAGCGAATAGAGCTGCAGGGGATGTCGGCCGGCCGGCAGCTCCTTTTCCTGCCTCGCGCCGGCGACCGGGCGGTTGATGTTGGCGAACCGCCCGCCGCTCGGCTTGTTCCAGCTCCAGACCTTCGGGGGCACGTATTCGGACTCGCTCATCTTCCACCTCCGCAATCGACGGTGGTTCGAAGTATAGTACCCGCCGGCTCGGGGTCGCCTCGCCCGATCGAGGGGGGCGCGCCCCGAAGCCCCCTGAGCTCGCCCCGCGCCCGGCCTGGGAGGCGGCGGCGCGGCGGTCTCGGTAACCGGCGTGTTGATTCGGATCGCAGGAAGGAGGGTGAGCCCCGATGGAATCGAATCCCGTCGTTCTCATCACCGGCGGTGGTCGGGGGATCGGTCGTGCCACGGCGCTGCTTGCGGCCGCCCGAGGCTGGTCCGTGGCGATCAATTACCTCGGCAACAGGGCCGCGGCCGAGGAGACGCTCGAGGGCATACGCCGGGCCGGCGCCAGCGGCCTCGCCCTTCGCGGCGACGTCGCCGTCGAGCGCGAGGTGGTCACGCTGTTCGCCGCCGCGCGCTCCGAGCTCGGCCGGCTCGATGCCGTGGTCATCAACGCCGGCATCGTGGCGCCATCCATGCCGTTGGCGGACATGAGCGCCGGGCGGCTCGAGCGCATGTTCGACATCAACGTGCTCGGCGCCTTTCTCTGCGCGCGCGAGGCCGCGCGCGCGCTGTCGCGCTCGCGGGGAGGCGGCGGTGGCGGCATCGTGCTCGTGTCCTCGGCCGCGGCGCGGCTCGGCTCGCCGTTCGAGTTCGTGGATTACGCCGGCTCCAAGGCTGCGCTCGATACACTCACCATCGGACTCGCCAAGGAGCTCGGCGGCGAAGGGGTGCGCGTCAACGCGGTGCGTCCGGGCCTCATTGAGACGGAAATCCACGCAAGCGGCGGACAGCCCGATCGCGCGCGGCGCCTCGGCGGCACGAGCCCCCTCGGGCGCCCGGGCCGACCGGAGGAAGTCGCCGAAGCGATTCTCTGGCTGCTGAGCGATGCGGCGTCCTACACGACGGGGGCGATTCTCGACGTCACGGGCGGACGTTGAGCCGCGCCCCGTGGCGCTCGCCGCGCGGGCTCGCCGGCGGGCCCCGAACGCCGGCCTAAGCCGCCGGTGAAGACGATCGCAGATGCGCGACCTGGCCGAAGGCGCCAAGGGCCGCTTCCGCCGGACGCGGCGCGGCCGCGGCGGTGAATCCCCCCGACTGCTTGCGCCAGAGCTCCGCATAGAGCCCTCCCTGCAGCAGCAGCTCCGCATGCGAGCCGTCGGCGACGATGGCTCCCCGATCGAGGACGATCAGCCGGTCCATGTCCATGACCGTGCTCAGCCGATGGGCGATCGCGATCACCGTCTTGCCCGCCATCGCCTCCCGCATCGCCTCCTGGATCATCTGCTCGCTGTGACTGTCGAGCGCGCTGGTGGCCTCATCGAGCAGCAGAATGGGCGCGTTGCGCAGGATCGCCCGCGCGATCGCGATGCGCTGGCGCTGACCGCCGGAGAGCTTGATGCCGCGCTCGCCGACCAGCGTGTGGTAGCCGTGCTCGAGCTCGGCGATGAAGTCGTGCGCGTGCGCCCGCCTCGCCGCCTGCATCACCTCCTCATCCGAGGCGCCGGGGCGGCCGTAGCGGATGTTCTCCATGAGCGTCCGGTGAAAGAGGTTCGTGTCCTGCGGTATCAGTCCGATCGCGCCCCGCAGGCTCTCCTGCGTCACCTCGCGGATGTCCTGCCCGTCGATGCGGATCGCGCCGGCC
>JAKAZP010000470.1 GCA_021815905.1 Pseudomonadota bacterium
GGCGGTTACACAATCGCTGCGGCGCGCCAGAATCAGCGGCTCATCCCCCACTTCGCGCCAATCCGCATCGCGCTGAAGCACGCGCACGTCGCCGGCGCTGCCGCCGTATCCGCGCGAGATCAAACCCGCCGGCCACCCCTGACGGCGCGACTGCTGGGCGAGCCAGACGGTGAGCGGGGTCTTGCCCGTACCGCCGACCGTGAGATTACCGACGATGATGACCGGTGCGTCCAGCACAGGTGCCGCAGCGGCCCGCCGGCGCCGAGCGGCCACGACCGCCCCATACAGGCGGGCGAGCGGCTCGAGTGCCGCGCACGTCCCGGGTGGGCCGTACCAGCGACGGTTGAGCCACCCCTGCATAGCCCGTCAGTCGCTGAACTGCAGCCGGTGCAGCTGCGCGTACAAACCGTCGTGGGCGAGCAGCTCGGCATGGGTGCCGCTTTCGACCACCCGGCCGGCATCAAGCACGAGAATGCGGTCGGCCTGCTCCACGGTCGAGAGCCGGTGGGCGATGACGAAGGTGGTCCGGTCGCGCACCAGCTGCGCGAGCGCCGCCTGGATGTGCCGCTCCGCCTCGGTGTCGAGCGCGGAGGTCGCCTCATCGAGAATCAGGATCGGCGCATCCTTCAGCAGCGCGCGCGCGATCGCGATGCGCTGGCGCTGACCGCCCGAAAGCAGCACGCCGCGGTCACCCACCATCGTGTCGAGCCCCTGCGGCAGCGCCGCGGCGAACTCCAGCACGTGGGCCGCTTCAGCCGCGCGCTCAAGCGCCTGCTCGGACACCTCGCGCCCGAACGCGATGTTGTTGCGGATGGTGTCATCGAACAGAGTCACTTCCTGGCTGACCACTGACATCTGCTCGCGCAGCGCCTTCAGCTCGTACTCGCGCGCATCGCGCCCATCGATGAGAATCGCACCGGCGCTCAACTCATAGAAGCGCGGCAGCAGGTTGACCAGCGTCGACTTGCCGCTGCCGGAGCGCCCCACGATCGCCAGCTGCGAGCCGGCCGGTACCGTGAACGACACCCCGCGCAGCGCCGCCTCCTTGTCCGTCCCGTAGGCGAAGGAGACCTCGCGGTACTCGACCGCTCCGCGCACCCGCCCGGGGCGGTAATCGCCGGTCTCGGGCTCGGCCGGCTGATCGAGAATCTCGAACAGGCTCTGCGCGGCGGCCACGCCCTGCTGGATGGGGCCTGACTGGCTCACGACCTCGCGCACCGGCTGGGCGAGCATCGACAGCGCGGTGAAGAATGCGACCAGGTCTCCCGGGCTCATCTTCCCGAGGACGGTGTCGCGGATCGCGAGCGCGAGCACGAACGCCCCGCCGACGGCGCTCACCAGCTGCACGGTCGGGTTGGCGAGTCCGCTGGTGAGGATCGCCTTCATGTTGGAGATGCGATTGTGCTCGTTGACCTGCTCGAACTGCGCCGCAAGATGCCCCTGGGCGCCGTAGACCTTCACCAGTCGCGGGGACTCGAAGCTCTCCTTGGCAAGGCGCGTCACGTCCTCCATGGAATGCTGGATGCGCTGGCCGTAGCGGCGGAAATGACGGTTGATGACCGAGACCAGCCAGGCGACCAGCGGCCCCATGATGAGCGACAGCAGCGTCAGGCGCAGATTGATCCAGACCATCCACGCAAGCAGAAAGATGATGATCAGGCAGGCGCGCACCAGGATCACGATGGAGTTGGTCGAGGCCTGTCCCACCTGCTCGCAGTTGTATGTCAGGCGCGAGAGCATCGCCCCGACGGCGTGCCGATCGTAGAAGGCCACCGGGAGGTCCAGCACCCGCTGGAAAACCTGCCCGCGCAGGCGCTTGACCACCCGCCGACCAACGTAACCCATGAAGTACGTCTGCACGAGATTGCCGACGCCGCGCACGGCGAACAGCACGACGAGCGCGGCCGGCAGCCACACGATCATGCGCTTGTCGGGGTCGCGCAGCAGGTTGCCGAGGCGCTTGGAGAGCTCCACCAGGCCGCTCGAGCTGCCCGCGTAGATCGCACCGCCGAGGATACCGAGGATGAAGGCGCCGAGGTTCGGGCGCAGATACCCGAGCAACCGGCGGTAGATGCGTGCCGCGTCGCGCTGCTCGCCCTCCTCCGGGGCGCTCACGAGCCGCTCCCGAGGTGCGCCTTGATCGTTGCGATGTCGAGCTTGACGTAACCGAGCTGCCCGAGCACATCCATGGCGGTGACCACCGACTGCTGGGTAGCGCGGGCATCGGCTCTGATCAGCACCGTCTGGCTGCGCGCCGCGGTCGGCTGGGCGGCGAGCGCCGCGCGCAGCGTATCCGGACTGTTGTTGAGCAGCTCCCTGCCGTTGACCAGGTAATCGCCGTTTTCCGTTATCGTCACGACCAGCGCCTGCGGGCGGGCGGTGGCGGCCGGCACGGCCGCGGCGCGCGGCAGCACCACGTGCAGCCGCCCTTCCTGGGTGAAGTGACTGGAGAGCATGAAGAACACCACCAGGAGCAGCACCACGTCGATCAGCGACACGACGTTGATCTCCGGCTCCTCGTGGCGCCGCGGCTTGAGATTCATGTGCGGATCAGGCGCCG
>JAKAZP010000025.1 GCA_021815905.1 Pseudomonadota bacterium
GCGGCAGCGTCGCGGGAAGCTGGTGTCGATCGACAAATCCAACGTCCTGGAGACCTCGAGACTGTGGCGCGAGGTCACCATCCGCCTCATGCGCGCGGAGTTTCCGGATGTCGCGCTCGAGCACATGCTGGTCGATGCCGCGGCCATGCACCTGATCCGCCGGCCCGCCGAGCTCGACGTGCTCGTGACGGAAAACATGTTCGGCGACATTCTCACCGACGAGGCTTCCATGCTCGCCGGCTCCCTCGGGCTCCTGCCGTCGGCTTCCCTCGGGGAGGGCACGCGCGGCCTGTACGAGCCGATCCACGGGTCCGCGCCCGACATCGCCGGGCGCGGCATCGCCAATCCGTACGGCACGCTCCTCAGTGCCGCGCTGCTGCTCCGTCATTCGCTCGCGCTCGGCGAGGAAGCCGCGGCGCTCGAGGATGCGGTGTCCGGTGCGATCACGGCCGGCGCGCTCACGCCCGACATCGCCGCGAGCGGTGAGCGCGCGCGCTCGACGCGGGAAGTCGGGGACGCGGTGCTCGCGCAGCTGCCCGCCGGATAGCGCCCGAGAGGCGCGGCGCCGCGCCGCGCTCGATTCAGCAGGCGACCGGAAGCGCCTCCAGCCGGCGCGCCGAGGCGCACGCGCGCGCGGCCCGCTCGAGCGCCGCGGCGAGATCGGCCCTGAGATCCTCGAGCGCCTCGATCCCGATCGACAGCCGGATCAGGCCGTCGACCAGACCCGCCTTGTGCCGCGCCGCCGGATCCATGGCGGCGTGAGTCATCGTGGCCGGATGCGCGATGAGACTCTCGACCCCGCCCAGGGACTCCGCCAGCGAGAAGCAGGTGAGATCGCAGACGAATGCGCGCACCGCATCGTGACCTCCCTCGAGCTCCGCGGTGACGATGGCGCCGAAGCCGCGCTGCTGGCGCCGCGCGAGCTCATGCCCCGGATGCGTCGGCAGGCCCGGGTAGAGCACCCGGCGGACGCCCGGCTGCGCGGCGAGCCACTGCGCGAGCGCGAGCGCGTTGCGCCCGTGCTGCTCGAGTCTCACGTGCAGCGTGCGCAGGCCCCGGAGCGTCAGGAAGCTGTCGAACGGCGCGCCCGTCAGCCCCAGGCAGTTGGCCCACCAGATGAGCTGCTCGTGCAGCTCCCGGTCGCGGGCGACCACGGCGCCACCGACCACGTCGCTGTGGCCGTTCAGGTACTTGGTGGTCGAGTGCACCACGAGATCCGCGCCGAGGGCGAGCGGCTGCTGCCACGCGGGCGAGAGGAAGGTGTTGTCGACGGCGACGCGCGCACCGGCGGCGTGCCCGAGCGCCGCGAAGCGCTCGATGTCCGTGATCCGCAGCAGCGGATTGCTCGGTGTCTCGATCCACAGCAGCGCCGCGGGCCGCGCGAGCGCCGCCTCGACGGCCGCGGGGTCGGCGAAATCGACGAACTCGACCTCCCGCTCGCCGCGGCGGCGCCACGCATCGAACAGACGATACGTGCCGCCGTAACAATCGTGCGGCGCCACGATGCGCGCGCCGCAGGGCACGAGGTGCCCGACCAGCGTGATGGCCGCCATGCCGGTGGCCGTCACGACCGCGCCGGCGCCGAGCTCGAGCTCCGCGATCGCCTGCGCGAGCAGATCGCGCGTGGGATTGCCGCTGCGCGTGTAGTCGTAGGCGCGCTTCTCGCCGAAGGCGCGGAACGCGAACGTGGAAGTCAGATGAATCGGCGGCACCACCGCGCCGGTCACCTCGTCGGCCTCGAGGCCCGCCCGGACGGTCTGGGTGACCTGACTCGCGCCCGTGCGGCGTTTCGGCTTGCTCATGTCTCAATTACTCCCCAGCGCCGCGGCGAGCACGCCCCGGAGCTGCTGTGATTCCTTCAGGAATCCGTCGTGCCCATAAATCGATGAGATCTCGTGCAGGTGCGCCGCGCGGATGCGCGCGACCATGGCGCGCACGTCGCCGAGGGGCACGAGCTGATCCTCGCGAATCGCGACGGCGGTGGTCGGGACGAAGATCCGGCCGGCATCCACGCGATGCAGGTCGATCGACTCCGACAGGCACAGGAACGCCGCGGCATGATGCCGCTCGGCATAGTCCCGCCCGCGCGCCTTGAGGTAACGCTCCACGGGAAACACGAAGCGCCCGTCCTCGAGCGAGGGCGGCGCGGCGAAGCGGGCGGCGAACTCCTCGCCCGTACGATAGGTCGTCATGGCGAGCGCCCGGGCGAGCTCGAGACCCTGTGCGGGCCGCCCGCCCTCGGCGCCGAGGCGCACGATGTCGCGCTCGATGCTGCGCCAGGCGACGGCAAGCGGATTCGGGCGATCGGCGGCGCAGAGCACGATGAGCTGGCCGACCCGCTCCGGATATCGCTCGGCGAAGGCGAGCGCCACCATGCCGCCGTAGGAGCCGCCGGCGATGGCGCGCAGCGCCTTCACGCCGAGGTGATTGACGAGGCGCAGGAGCAGCTCGGCCTGGTCGTAGCTCGAGACGCTCGGAAAGGGCTCGAGGGCCTTCGGGCCGGTCGTCTCGCCGGAGCCGCCGAGGTAATCGAAGCTCAGCACCCGGTAGCGGGCGGTGTCGAGCGCGCCATCCGCCCGAGCGACCTCGGACCACCAGCTTTCGCGCGGATTCTCGGTGAGGCACACGCGCCGCCCGGCCGAGATCCCCCCGAGGGCGCAGATCACGGGCGCGTGAGCGGGGCCCACCAGGCGCCAGGCGAGCCGCACATTCGCGAGCCGCCCGCCGTGATGCAGCCGCAGCTCTCCGGGGACCTGGAGCACCCCTTCCCGCAGCGGGGCGTCGCCCGCGTGCGCGACGGATGCGGTCCAGCCTCCCGGGGAAACAGGGACCGGCTCGACGGTGGCGTTCATTGAAGGCTCCGCAAATGTCAGGCTCGTTCTCATCGAGCCCTCCGGCGGAGCGCCCGCCGGGAATCCGGCGGGTCTGTCGCATCCATCCCCGCCGCCCAAGGCCAGGCAGCGTGGCTACGCGAACCGCTCATCTGTCGACCCGGAGCGTCACCCTCGACGGGGCGCGCACCGAATCGCAGGAGTTGGCACCTTGTCCAGGATGGTTGGGCCTGGCGGTTGCCCCGGCGTCTAAGGGCCTATCCCTCAGCCGGTCTCGATGAGTGCCGCGAGTGTAGGGTGCGCGAATGCAACACGTCAAGCGGCGCCCTGCCCGGCCGGCGCCCGCGGGCGGCTGGCGCTTCCCGCCCGATCATGATAATGTACTATCACGCTATTACATTGGAATGTGATGAAATCCCACCGCAGCCTCACGCCCCGCCAGGAGGCGCTCGCCGAGCGCAGGCTTTACGCCGCCATCGCGACGTTGCGCACCGCGGAGGAGGCGCGCGCGTTCCTGCGCGACCTGTGCACCCCCGCGGAGCTGCAGGCGATGGCCGACCGCTGGGCGGTCGTCGACTATCTCGGCCGGGGCCTTCCCTATCGCGAGATCCACCGCCTGACCGGGGTCAGCGTCACGACCATCGGTCGGGTCGCGCGCTTTCTCGCCGCCGGCAACGGCGGCTACGCGCTCGCATCCGGCAGGCTCGCAACACCCGCCGAGTCCGCCTCGCCCGGCCAGGGGAGCGAGGGCGAGCCGCGGCGGCGCGGCGAGGCGACCCGCCATGGATGAGCCGAGACTGAAGCTCGCGATCCAGAAATCCGGACGGCTGACGGAGCCCTCGCTCGAGCTCCTCAAGCACTGCGGCCTGAACGTCTCCCGCGGCAAGGACCAGCTCATGGCCTATGGCGAGAACATGCCGCTCGATGTCCTGTTCGTGCGCGATGACGACATCCCGGACCTGGTGCAGGAGGATGTGTGCGATCTCGGGCTGGTGGGACGCAACGTGCTCGAGGAGAAGCGCCTCGAGCTCGCCGCTCGCGGTCAAGCGGCGCGCTTCGAGCCGGTGCGGACGCTCGATTTCGGCCGCTGCCGGCTCGCGCTCGCCGTGCCCGAAGGTGTCGCGTTCGAGGGCGCGCGCTCGCTTCGGGGCCGGCGGATCGCGACCACGTATCCGTATCTGCTCGGCCAGTACCTGCGCGAGCGGGACGTCGAGGCCGAGATCGTGACCCTCTCGGGCGCGGTCGAGATCGCCCCACGCCTCGGGCGCGCGGATCTCATCTGCGATCTCGTCTCGACCGGCTCGACACTCCAGGCGAACCACCTGCGCGAGGTCGAGACGGTGCTCGAGAGCCGCGCGGTGCTCATCCGCACCCCGCTCGCCCTGCCGCCGGCGAAGGACGATTGGGTGCGGCGGCTGCTGATGCGCATCGAGGGCGTGCAGCAGGTGCGCGAGAGCAAATACATCATGCTGCATGCGCCGCGCGCGGCGCTCGCTGAGATCCGCCGGCTCCTGCCCGGGAGCGAATCGCCCACCATCATCCCGCTCGAGGGTTTCCCGGACCGGGTGGCGGTGCACGCCGTCTGCCGCGAGAACGTGTTCTGGGAGACGCTCGAGAGCCTGAAGAGCGCCGGCGCGAGCGCGCTGCTCGTGCTGCCCGTCGAGAAGATGCTGGCCTGAGATCATGCGCATTCTCAACTGGAGCGCGCTCGAGGAGCGCGAGCGCCGCGCGGCGCTCGCGCGGCCGGCGCAGGACTCGCGCGGGGAAGTCGACGCCGTGGCGCGGGAGGTGATCGCCGCGGTCAGGGCGCGGGGCGATGAGGCGCTGAGGAGCGCGACGCGGCGGTTCGACGGGGTGGAGCTCGGGGCGCTGGCGGTGGGCCCGCGGGAGCTCGAGGACGCCGAGCGCGCGCTCTCGAGCGGGCAGCGCGCCGCGCTCGAGCGCGCGATCGAGAACGTCGAGCGCTTCCATCGCGCGCAGCGCATCGAGAGCCTCTCGCTGGAGACCACGCCCGGGGTGCGCTGCGAGCGCATCGTGCGGCCCATCTCCGCCGTCGGCCTGTACGTGCCCGCGGGCTCGGCCGCCCTGCCCTCCGCGGTCGTCATGCTCGCGGTGCCGGCCCGCATCGCCGGCTGTCCCCGGCGCGTGCTGTGCACTGCGCCCGCGCGCGATGGTCGCGCCAATCCCGCGGTGCTCGCCGCGGCGCGCCTCTGCGGCATCGGCACGATCTTCAAGCTCGGTGGCGCGCAGGCCATCGCCGCGCTCGCGTACGGGACCGAGTCGGTGCCGAAAGTCGACAAGATCTTCGGACCCGGCAACGCCTGGGTCACCGCCGCCAAGCAGGCGGTGGCGGCCGACGCCGAGGGCGCCGCCTGCGACCTGCCCGCGGGACCCTCCGAGGTGCTGGTGATCGCCGACGACAGCGCCGACGCCGCCTTCGTGGCCGCCGACCTGCTCGCGCAGGCCGAGCACGACGTGCAGGCGCAGGCGATTCTGGTGACGCCGAGCCGCGCTCTGGCGGAGGCCGTGAGCGATGAAGTGCGCACGCAGTCGGGCGCGCTGTCGCGCCGCTCGATACTCGAGCGATCGCTCGCGGCGAGCCGCTGCATCCTGGTTCCCGACCTCCCCGCGGCGCTCGAGGTCGCCAACGCCTACGCGCCCGAGCATCTGATCCTCGAGGTGCGGGAGCCCCGACGCTGGCTCGAGCGGGTGGAAAGCGCCGGCTCGGTGTTTCTCGGCGCCTGGTCGCCGGAGCCGATGGGCGACTACTGCTCGGGCACGAACCACGTATTGCCCACCTACGGCCACGCGCGCGCGTACAGCGGGCTCTCGGTGCTGGATTTCGTCAAGCGCATCACGGTCCAGGAGCTCTCGCCCGAGGGCCTGAGCGCGCTCGGTCCGGTGGCGCTCGAGCTGGCGCGCCTGGAGGGCCTCGATGCGCACGCGGCCGCCGTCAGCCGGCGGCTCGATGCCCTCGGGATCGCGCATCGGTCGGTTGCCGGGCGCGGGAGCGGCTCGTGAGCTGGGTGATGGCGCTCGCGCGGCCCGAGATCGTGGCGCTCAAGCCCTACGAGCACGCGGCGTGGGATCCGGCGCTCGAGCGTCTGCACGCGAACGAGTTTCCCTGGCGCTCGCCCGCCGACCGGTCCGAGGCGGGACTCAACCGCTATCCCGAGCCGCAGCCGCGGCCGCTCATCGAGCGCCTGGCGAAGCTGTATGCGGTCCCCGGGGAGTGCGTGCTCGCCGCCCGCGGCAGCGACGAGGCGATCGACCTGCTCACGCGCGCATTCTGTCGTGCCGGGCGGGACGCGGTCCTCGTGTGCCCGCCCACCTTCGGGATGTACTCCGTCAGCGCGCGCATCCAGGGCGCGGCCGTCCTCGAGGCGCCGCTGCGGGCGGGCGACGGCTTCACGCTCGATGAGGGCGCGGTGCTCGAGCGCTGCGGTCCCGAGGTCAAGCTGGTCTTCCTCTGCTCGCCCAACAATCCCACCGGAAATCTTCTCGACGAGCAGGCGCTCGGCCGGCTCGGCCGCGCCCTCATGGGCCGCGCGCTCCTCGTCGTGGACGAGGCGTACGTCGAGTTCGCCGATCGCCCGAGCCTCGCACGCTCGGTCGGTGAGCAACCGAATCTCGCGGTGCTGCGCACGCTGTCGAAGGCCTACGGACTCGCGGGCGCGCGTTGCGGCGCGCTGATCGCCGCCCCCGAGGTCGTGGCGCTGCTGCGCAAGATCATTCCGCCCTACGCCATCGCGCAGCCCACGCTGGAAGCGGTCCTCGAGCGGCTCGGCCCGCGGGCGCTCGCCGCCGCGCGCGCGGAGCTTGCGCTGCTCCTGCGCGAGCGGGAGCGGATGACGGCGGCGCTCGGGGCGCTGCCGCGGGTGCGGCGGGTGTGGCCGAGCGCGGCCAACTTCCTCCTGGTCGAGCTCGAGGATGCCGGGGAGGCGCTCGAGCGCGGGCGCCGCACCGGGCTCCTCGTCCGCGATGCCCGGGGCTACCCCGGTCTCGGCGAGGCGGTGCGCGTGACGGTCGGCACGCCCGAGCAGAACGGGCGCCTGCTGGAGGCCTGGCAATGACCCTTCCCGGGGCCACGCTCTTCATCGATCGCGACGGCACGGTGGTCGAGGAGCCCGCCGGCGAGCAGGTGGATGCGCTCGCGAAGGTGCGCTTCATGCCGGGGGTGTTCGCCGCGCTCGCCGAGCTCAAGCGCTGCGGCTATCGCCTGGTGCTGGTCAGCAACCAGGACGGGCTCGGCACCGCGTCCTTTCCGACGCCCGACTTCGAGCAGCCGCACCGGTTCATTCTCGACACCCTGAGCGCCCAGGGCATCGAGTTCGACGCGGTGTTCATCTGTCCGCACTCGGCGCACGAGAGCTGCGGCTGTCGCAAGCCGCGCGTCGGCCTCGTCGAGGACTACATCCGCTCGCAGGCGGTGGAGCTCGCCGCGAGCGCCGTCGTCGGCGACCGGGACACCGATCTCGAGTTCGCGGCGAATCTCGGCGTGCGCGCCGTGCGCGTGCGCCGCGGCGGCACGAGCGAGGAGAGCTGGGCCGCCGCGGTGCGCGCCCTCACGGCCCGCCGGGCGCACGTCGTCCGCCGCACTCGCGAGACCGACATCGACGCGCGCGTGAGCCTCGATGAGACCTCCCCGGTCCGTATCGTCACCGGAATCGGCTTCCTCGATCACATGATCGAGCAGCTCGCCCGTCACGGCGGCTTCGCGCTCGAGCTCTCGTGCCGGGGCGATCTCGAGATCGACGAGCATCACACCGTGGAGGACTGCGCGCTCGCCCTCGGGGAGGCGCTGCGCCGGGCGCTCGGGGCCAAGCGCGGCATCGCCCGCTACGGCTTTCTGCTGCCGATGGACGAGGCGCAAGCCCAGGTGGCCCTCGATCTCTCCGGCCGCCCGTTCGCGCGCTTCACCGGCCGGTTCAACCGGGAGGCGGTCGGAGGACTGCCCACCGAGCTCGTGCCGCACTTCTTCCGCTCACTCGCCGACTCCCTCGGCGCGGCGCTGCACGTGCGGGTCGAAGGCGAGAACAGCCACCACATGATCGAGGCCTGCTTCAAGGGCGTGGGCCGCGCACTGCGTCAGGCGCTCGCGCGCGAGGGCGCGGAGATCCCGAGCAGCAAGGGAACGCTCTGATGGAGGCCCTCATCATCGACAGCGGGGGCGCCAACCTCGCCTCCCTGGAGATCGCGTTCGAGCGGCTCGGCGCACGCACCCGCGTCAGCGCCGACCCACGGGAAATCGCCCGCGCCGCGCGCGTGGTGCTGCCCGGGGTCGGCTCGGCAGCCGCCGCCATGCGGCGGCTCGATGCGGCCGGGCTCGCCGGGCTTCTGCCCTCGCTCGAGCAGCCGGTGCTCGGCATCTGCCTCGGGATGCAACTGCTGTTCGAGCGCTCGGAGGAAGGCTCGACGGAGTGCCTCGGCGTGCTGCCCGGATCCGTGAAGCGGCTCGAGGCCGGCCCCGGCCGGCCGGTGCCGCACATGGGCTGGAATCGACTCACCCGGGCGCGCGCCGACCCGCTGCTCGAGGGCATCGCGCCGGGGACGCATTTCTACTTCGTGCACGGCTACGCGGCACCCGGCGGCGCGGCGACGCTCGCCGAGGTCGAATACGGGACGGCGCTCCCGGCCGTCGTGCGCCGGGGAAACTTCTGGGGCACTCAGTTTCACCCCGAGCGCTCGGCCGCGGCCGGCGCGCGCCTGCTCGAGAACTTCCTGCGATGCTGTTGATTCCCGCCATCGACCTGCGCGGCGGCCGCTGCGTGCGGCTCCTCAAAGGCAACTTCGAGGCCGAGACGCCCTATCCCTGGGCGCCCGGCGAGCTGCTCGGGCGCTATCGGGCCCTCGGCGCGCGCTGGATCCACGTGGTCGACCTCGACGGCGCACGCGCCGGAACCGCGGCCAATCGCGCGGCCATCCTGGAGCTCGCCGCCGAGGGCGGCGTGCCATTGCAGGTCGGCGGCGGCGTGCGCGGCGCGGATGCGATCGCGGAGCTGCTCTTGGGCGGTGTCGCGCGGGTCGTGGTCGGCAGCGCCGCCGTCGAAAGCCCGGCGCAGGTCGCGGGCTGGATCGAGCGCTTCGGGGCGGAGCGGATCTGTCTCGCGCTCGATGTCCGGCTCGACGCGAGCGGCGAGCCCCTGCTCCGCACCCGCGGCTGGCTGCGCGGCACGGGCACGAGCCTCTGGGAGCTGCTCGACCGCTACCCCCCGGGCGCCGTGCGCCACGTCCTGTGCACCGACATCGAGCGCGACGGGGCGCTCGTCGGCGCGAATCTCGATCTGTATCGCGCGGCGCGCGCACGCTTTCCGCGGATCGCCTGGCAGGCCTCGGGCGGCGTGAGCGGCGCGGCCGATCTGCGCTCGCTCGCCGCGATCGGCGTCGCCGCGACCGTGAGCGGCAAGGCGCTGCTCGAACAGAGGATCCCAACCGAGGAGCTCCAGCCATTCTTGCGCGAAGAATCATCCCCTGCCTCGACGTGCGCGACGGTCAGGTCGTAAAGGGCGTGCGCTTCCGCGAGCATCGCCGCGTGGGCGATGTGCTCGAGCTCGCCGCGCGTTACCGCGACCAGGGGGCCGATGAGCTCGTGTTCTACGACATCACCGCGAGCCCGCAGGAGCGCTGTGTCGATCGCGCCTGGGTGCGCCGCGTGGCGCGCGTGCTCGACATCCCGTTCTGCGTCGCGGGCGGCATCCGCTCCGTCGAGGACGCCGAGGCGGTGTTGAATCAGGGCGCGGAGAAGATCTCGATCAATTCCCCCGCCCTCGCCGACCCCGGTCTGATCGACGCGCTCGCGGGCCGGTTCGGCTCGCAGTGCGTGGTGGTCGGAATCGACAGTCTGCTCACCGCGCAGGGCTACCGGGCGTTCCAGTTCACCGGCGACCCGCGGCGCAGCCGCGAGTCGGGGCGCGACGTGCTCGCCTGGGTGCGCGAGGCGCAGGAGCGCGGCGCGGGCGAAATCGTCCTCAACTGCATGGCGAGCGACGGCGTGCGGGGCGGATTCGACGTCGAGCAGCTCGGGGCGGTCCGGGCCGTGTGCCGGGTGCCGCTGGTCGCCTCCGGCGGCGCCGGGACGGCCGGGCATTTCATCTCCGTCTTCCGCGAAGCCGGCGTCGATGCCGCGCTCGCCGCCGGCGTGTTTCACAGCGGCGAGCTCGGCATCGCGGAACTGAAGCGCGAGCTCGCCGCCGCCGGCATCGAGGTCCGTCCGTGAGCGGCGCGCGCGCGGAGGTGGGATCGCCCGAGCTCGCGGATCTGCCGGAGCTCGACTTCGGCAAGTCCGGCGGACTGCTGCCCGCCATCGTGCAGCACTGCGACAGCGGCGCGGTGCTGATGCTCGGCTACATGAATCCCGAGGCGCTGCGCGAGACGTTCCGGCGCCGGCGCGTGGTGTTCTACAGCCGCACACGGCGGCGGCTGTGGGAAAAGGGCGAGACCTCCGGCAACACGCTCGAGCTCGTCTCGGTGCGCGCCGACTGCGACCGCGACGCGCTGCTCATCGCCGCCCGGCCCGCGGGCGCGGTGTGTCACCTCGGCACGAGAACGTGCTTCGGCGAGCTCCCGGGCAGCGCCGCGGAACGGCTCGCCTTCCTGTCCGAGCTCGAGAGCGTCCTCGCGCGGCGCATCCTCGAGCGCCCCACCGGCAGCTACACCGCGCGGCTGTGCGCCGGGGGGCCGAAGCGGATCGCGCAGAAAGTCGGCGAGGAAGGCGTCGAGGTGGCGCTCGCGGCCGTGGCCGAGACGGACGAGAAGTTGATTGCGGAGTCCGCCGACCTGTTGTTTCACCTGTTGGTTCTGCTCAAGAGCCGCGGACTCGGCCTCGAGCGCATCGTCGCCGAGCTCGAGCGCCGACACGCCGACGCAGGGTGAGCGTTGCCGCGCGCGCGTTCGGCCTGTTCGGCGTCGGTTACCCGCCCGTCGGGCCCATCGACCTGTACGCGAAGGCGGGGTGCGCCCGCTGAGAGCTGAGCGGAAGCCTCACGGGGCCGGGCGGCTCGCCGCTCGCGCTCGACCGCAGCGGAGTGAGCTTCGCCTGGGCAGCGGGCATCCAGGCGCATATCGGGCCGATCGGCGCACGGCACGGCTCGGTTACGAGCACTTTCAGATGCCCGACACCGACGGTGCGCGGCTCTACGATCTCTCCGTCCTGTTCACGTTCTGACCGACGGCCGCGCCGCGGTCCGCGCCGGGCACGATACTTGGTTCCTGTAGCGGTAACCTGACTACGGAGGCTACCGCCCATGCCCGGCGCGCCCTTTCCCAAGCGCATCACCGCTTTCGCCCTCGCCGCGACCGTGGCCGTTGCGGGCTGCGTGCAGGTACCGCGGGTCGATGAGCATCGACTCGCGCAGGAAGCCGCCGGTGCCGCCCCGATCCGGGTATACGGGGCCAGGGGTCCGCTCAGCCGCTGGCAGTCGCGCGCGATTCTCGCGCGCGTCGCGGTGCAGGCACCGCACGCGGGCATGCTCGAGCGGCATCTGGCCGTCGAGCAGATCATCGCCAACGATCCGCTCTACACCGGCAACGCCGTGCGCGTGCTGCGCGATGGCAAGGAAGCGCTTCCGGCAATCTTCGCGGCGATCGCCGCCGCGAGGCACTTCATCGATCTCGAGTATTACACCTTGCAGGATGTGCGCTGCGACGGGCGCGATCTTGGCCAGTTGCTCGCGGCGAAGACCCGGACCGGGGTCCGCGTCAGGGTGATCTACGATGCGGTCGGCAGCCTCACCACCCCGGCCGCGTTCTTCCAACAGCTGCGCGCCGCGGGCGTGCGCCTGGTCGAGTACAACCCGATCGATCCGCTGAGCTCGAACGGCCACTTCTCCCCGAACGACCGCGATCACCGCAAGATCCTGGTGGCGGATGACCGGGTCGCGTTCGTCGGCGGGGTGAATCTCAGCACGAGCTACGAGAGCATTCGCACCCGGGACCGCGCACTCGCGACCAGGCACGGCAAGCCTGTGGCCCACGAACGGGTTTGGCACGACATCGACCTCGAGATTCACGGGCCGGCCGTGCCGGAGCTCGCGCAGCTCTTTCGGGAGCATTGGCGGGCGCAGGGCGGCGCGCCCTACGAGCGGGACGATTTTCGGCCGCGGCCGGTGGGACATCAGATCGTGCGCGTGCTCGGCAGCAGCCCGAGCGACCTCACGTTGCGCTACTACGCGACCATGCTGACCGCGATTCGCGCCGCGACGCACAGCGTGTGGATGACCGCGGCCTACTTCGTTCCCACCCGCCAGGAGCTGCGCGCGATCAAGGCGGCAGCGCGCCGCGGTGTCGACGTCCGGGTG
This sequence comes from Pseudomonadota bacterium, assembly GCA_021815905.1. The sequence goes on from JAKAZP010000025.1 coordinate 12,128, forward strand.
CTGCTGCCCTCTCACAGCGACGTCGGACCCATCATCGCGGTCCAGCGCTCCTACTATCCGCAGCTGCTGCGGGCCGGCGTCAAGATCTACGAGCGGCGTCACGGCTTCGAGCACTCGAAGAGCATGGTGATCGATGATGTCTGGTCGCTGGTCGGGTCGTCCAACTTCGATCAGCGCAGCGTGCTCTTCAACGACGAGGTCGATGTGATCGTGCTCGGCCGCTCGACGGCGCGGCAGCTGCGCGCCGCGATGATCTCCGGCATGCGCCACGCCCGGCGGATCAACTGGCGCGACGTGCGCGAGGAAGGCGCGCTCGAGCGCTTCAAGGCCTGGATCTGGGGACTGTGGCGGCGGCTGTTGTGAGTGCCGCCCGGGGAGCGGCCGCGTTCAGGGGCGCCGGAGCGCGACCGCGCGCTCCTCGGCCGCATAGGCGGCGTCGGCTCGGCCCTCCTCGCGCAGCGAAGCGGCGATCAGCTCCCAGGCGGAGGCCTGCGCGAGCGGATCCCCGCTCGCCAGATACAGCGCCTTGCGCCCCATGCCGTAGGCCTGGGTCGGATTGTTCGCGAGGATGTTCTCGCGTCCCAACTCGATCCACACGAGCGGATCGCGCGGCTCGATGCTGAGCGCGCGCTCGAGCGTCTCGGCGGCGAGCGGCAGGTTGCGGCCGCGCTCCTCGGCGCGCGCCTGCGCGATGAGCGCCGCGGCGGCCGGTCCGAGCCGATACTGCCGGGACTGCGGCGCGGGCGCGGGTGATCCCGCACCCGGCGCGCCCTGCAAGGGAGCCGGGGAGCCGGGCGCCGCGGCCCCGGGGGCCGGT